>CAMYNZ010000092.1 GCA_947259865.1 uncultured Desulfobacterales bacterium
GGCGCGACCCTTATCGAGGCCAATTTCAGCTTCAGTGTTCATGGATTTGTCAAAGTGATTCGGAGGCGAATCGAAGTTTGAAATATTCTTTCTGCAGAATTTCTAACTGACCGAGGCAGTACGAACTTAAGCCTTGAATCGCAAACTCCTCCAGTTGTTCTAATGACGAACCGAAGGAATTTGCCCCAACGTACCACGCCGACCCCTTGATGTGATGTGCGGTTTCCTGAACTGCCGCCCAATCCTCAGCGTCCGCTGCCGCTTTCATCGATTCAAGTTGTTCCGGGAACATCTCCAGGAGCCGTGCGACGCTTTCGCACCACAATCTCTCGTTGCCTGATGCGAACCCCACTCCTCTTTCCCGATCGAGCACATCAACAGATAATTTTTGTTTAGCGGACATATGTTCTCGAACACCTATTTCGCTTTGCAGTTCGGAAAAATTTCTGACGACAAGTTCTCGCAAAGAATATTCATCAATAGGTTTGGTCAAAATGGCATCGAATTCGGCGGCGCCAAAATCGCCGTTTTTAAGACCGACTACATCCGCCGTTACCGCCACAACGGGTGGCAAGCGCAGTTTCCACGAATGCCGTAACCTGTTCGTCGTTTCAAGGCCATCCATTCCGGGCATGTGAATGTCAATAAAGATCAACTTATATCGATTGACCTGAGGCACACCCAGGGCGGACCTGCCTGAATCTTCGGTGTCCACTTTGAATCCTAGCGATTCGAGCATGGCTTTCAACAAGTTTCGATTTATCTCGTTATCGTCCACTACCAGCACTTCCGAATCTCCAACATCAAATACGATTTCAGTCGCCCCATGGTTTCGAGATCGAGATGCACGGGTACCGCAACCGCCCCTATGGCGAAGCCATTATCGGTTATCTGAATGACGTAGGCATCAAAGCCAAGTTGAAATATCTGAAATACTCCGCCCTGCGGGAAAAAGTATATGGCAACAAGGTCACTTTTAATTTTACCACCTGGGGTTCATACGGCGTGAACGATATCTCCAATATCACCGGCAGAATGTATAATTTCACTGAAGTGGACTTTGCCCGGGATCCTCAGGTACGAGACTGGCTGGCGGAAGGTGATGCTACAGTTGACACAAAACTGCGCAAGAAGGTTTATAAGAAAGCCTTAAAGCGGATAGCGGATCAGGCATATGTGCTGCCTTTGTTCACCTGGGTGGCCAACTATGCGTTTTCCAAGGACCTGGATTTCAAGCCTTATCCGGATGCGGTCCCCCGTTTCTTTTTAGCGAAGTGGAAATAAAATCGTATGCCGATTTTATGACATGTTCGGACCAAGGGAAATTTTGCAGGCTTTTTAAATTTAATAACTAATTGGATTTAGCAAAATGCTCATTTATATTGGCAAACGAATTATCCTGGCTTTGCTGGTTGCCATCGCGGCCTCTTTCATCAGCTTCATGATACTGAATCTATCGGGAGATCCAGCCGCTGCCTTGGCAGGTGCCGATGCAAGCCCGGAAGAAATTCGCTTCATTAGTGAAAAGTATGGCCTCGATCGTCCCATTCTGATTCAATACGTTGAATGGGTCGGTCGGGCCATGCGAGGCAATTTTGGAGAATCGCCCTATTTTAACCAGCCGGTAAAAGATATCATCGGCGATCGCATCGGTGTCACCCTGTTGCTGGGCACCTTTGCGTTTATGTTCGCCATTTGCCTGGCAATCCCTTTGGGCGTCATAGCCGCCATCCGACCCAATACCTGGATCGACCGAACGGCCTTGACCATTTCCGTTTTTGGTCAGGCCCTGCCTAATTTCTTTTTCGGTTTGATCCTGATTATCTTCTTCGGAGTAACGTTGCGCTGGTTACCGATATCGGGTGACAGCACCTGGCGGCATTTCATTCTGCCGGCTATTGCCTTGGGCTATTACGCCTCTCCCTCCCTGATGCGGCTGACCAGAACCGGTATGCTGGAAGTACTGGCGTCGGACTATATCCGCACTGCTAAAGCCAAGGGATTAAAAGCATTCCCCGTCCTGTTCAAACACGCCCTGCGTAATGCCATAATCCCAGTGGTTTCCCTGGGTTTTGTACAATTCGGGTATATGCTCGGCGGTGCGTTTATCATTGAATATGTTTTTTCCGTGAACGGCATTGGTTTTCTAGCGGTTAGATCCATCGAGCGCGCCGATCTTCCTGTTGTTCAGTCTATCGTGCTGCTTTTATCTATTATCTATGTATCCATGACATTGGTGGCCGATATTATTAATGCTTATCTAGACCCGCGTATACGGGCCAAATAAAGTGAGATAAAGATGATCGAAACCACGGGTCCTTTTAAAGCTGTCATTTTTCCCACACCGATGCAGATGGTCTTTCGACAGGCCAAGCGTCACAAAGGCTTTCTAATCGGCGGCACTGTTTTACTTTTAATCGTTGCCATGGCCCTTTTGGCTCCGTTGATAGCGCCACACGATCCTTACAAACAAAGCCTCTCCAATCGTCTAATCGGTCCCATTTGGCATGATGAAGGGACCTGGGATCATCCTTTGGGTACGGATAACCTGGGACGGGACTATCTGAGTCGTATTATTTACGGTGCCCGGATTTCGCTGCTAATCGGCGTGGCGGCGATGCTGATTTCGGGTGTGATCGGAACCATCATGGGGGTGGCCGCCGGTTATTTCGGGGGGCGGGTGGATATGGTCGTCAGTGCCATTATCACCATACGTCTGTCCTTGCCGATTATGATAGTGGCCCTGGCCGTGGTGGCCTTGGTGGGCGGTTCTTTGCTGATCGTGGTGCTGGTTCTGGGTTTGATGATATGGAATCGGTTTGCGCTGGTGATGCGCGCCTCAACCCAGCAGCTGCGCTCCATGGATTATGTCAATGCCGCCAAGACCTCAGGCTGTTCAACGCTAAGAATCATTGCCACTGAAATCATGCCCAATATATTGAACAATTTGATCGTGGTAGCAACCCTGGAAATCACCCGGGCCATTTTGATCGAAGCGGGGCTGTCGTTTCTTGGCATGGGAGTTCAGCCGCCTCTGCCCTCATGGGGTCTGATGGTGGCAGAGGCCAAGGAGTTCATGCTGTTTAGCCCGTGGATGATTGTCATACCCGGTTCTGCCATATTTGCCCTGGTACTTTCCATTAACCTGCTCGGTGACGGGATCCGAGACATTACGGCACCGGAGGGACGATAGTGAACGCACTGCTTGAAGTCAAAGGACTGCATGTGGACATACCACTGGAGGCAGGTGTCTTACATGCGGTGCGAGGCGTTGACATTGCCGTCGAGCGCGGCAAGACGCTTGCATTGGTGGGTGAGTCCGGTTGTGGGAAATCATTAAGCGTACTGTCGGTCATGAATCTTCTGCCAAATAAGGCCAAATGGACCGCGGACCGTATTTTTTTCGATGGTCAAAACCTCGAAAAGGTGACTTCAAGCCAGATGGCGGATATCCGCGGGTCTAAAATCGCCATGATCTTTCAAGACCCCATGACTTCCCTCAATCCCTGCTATACCATCGGCAACCAGCTTGAAGAAGCCCTGCAAACCCATCAGCATGTATCCAGGCATCAAGCCCGGGATCGCGCGGTATTTTTATTGGAGAAAGTAGGGATTACAGCTGCCGAAAGCCGCTTAAATCAATACCCCCATCAACTTTCGGGGGGGCTGCGCCAACGGGTGATGATTGCCATGGGATTGATGTGCGGCCCGCCCTTGATCATTGCCGATGAACCCACCACTGCCCTTGATGTTACCATTCAGGCCCAGATTCTGGCCCTTCTTGCTTCCATACAGAAAGAGTTCGACATGGGGATGATCCTCATCACCCACGATCTGGGCGTCGTGGCCCGCATTGCCGACCATGTCAATATTATGTATTGCGGACAGGTCGTAGAGACCGGTGAGGCAGCTGATCTGTTCGAGAATCCCCTTCACCCTTATACCCAGGGGCTCTTGCGGTGTATCCCCATCCCCGGGAAAACCAATCCCGGAGCCCACCTGGGGTCGATTCCGGGAATGGTCCCCACACCCATCGGAGAACAGATTGGATGCATTTTTCAAAACCGGTGTGACTATGTGTTCGATGATTGCCAGTCAACCGCAGTGGGGGTGACCCAGATCTCGGCCGGAAGAGGATATCGCTGTTTTTTAAACCCGGAAGTTTGCCGGAAAAACAGAATCGAAGGCTAACGCAAATGACAACTACCCTTTTGCATACAGAGGATCTCACCAAGGTATATCAGATCAGCGCCGGCATTTTCAAAGGCAAGCAGTCCTTGACCGCGGCCAATGGCATCAGCATCGATGTCAACCAGGGGGAGGTTGTCGGACTGGTAGGGGAGTCCGGCTGTGGAAAAAGCACCGTAGCCAAGATTATCCTGGGTCTGGAAAAGTCCACCACCGGCAAAGTTTTCTTTGCCGGAGCGCCGATAGCGGATATGGACCGCGAAGAGATGTCACGTCGCATCCAACCCATATTTCAAGATCCCTATTCCTCTTTAAATCCACGCAAATCGATCGAATCGATTGTCTCTCTTCCCTATCGGGTCCACAAAGTGGGCAATAAATCCGAAATGGAGGCCAGAGTCGAGGAGATCCTGGATACGGTGGGCCTCCCCTCCCGAATGCGATACAGTTATCCTAACCAACTCTCAGGGGGACAGCGGCAGCGTGTTGCCATCGCCCGGGCGCTTATGATGAGCCCCGAGCTGGTGATTTGTGATGAACCCACTTCCGCTCTGGATGTATCGGTCCAATCTCAAATCCTGAATCTGCTTTTGGATCTGCGTGATCAGCAAGGATTGACCTACTTGATCATTACCCACAATCTTTGCGTGGTGGAGCACATCGCCACACGAGTGGCGGTGATGTATTTGGGCCGCATTGTGGAAGAGGCGGAAACCAGAAAGCTATTCGCCAATCCGCGCCATCCCTATACCCAAGCGTTGCTCTCATCGGTATTGACCCCGGAGCCGCAGATGGGTTTACCGGAAACCCATCTGGGTATCGCCTATCCTAATCCCATCGATCCGCCGCCAGGCTGTACCTTTCATCCCCGATGTCCTAAGGCAACCGATATTTGTAAGACTGCTGCCCCGAAACCATTGATGGAAGCCGGTCGTCTGGTTGAATGCCACTATCCTGAAGCGGTCGATTAACCTTATCCTAAAAAACACAATAAAATGACGTTGGTTTTTAACTCCAGGCAATAGCGCTGCACTTTCAGCCGGGCGATTGGAGTTGGGGGTGGCCTGCTTTTCGGTAATATCGGACTGAATCCGTGGAATAGATGACCAGGGCCGACCATATCAACACAAATGTCCACAGCTGAGTCATCTGGAAGGGTTCGTGATAAACAAAGATTGCCAGAAAAAACGTACAGCTGGGTGCAATGTATTGCAGGATACCGACCGTGGACAGATTTAGTCGTCTGGCGCCCGCGGTGAAAAAGAGCAGGGGAGGAGCGGTAATCAGAGCGGCGCACAGCAACAGGACATCTGTTTTAATGTTTACCCGTAAAAAGACACCTACACCGATGGTATCGAAATAAATCAGATAGCTCAATGCCGGTAGCAGAAGCAGAAGAGTTTCGACGGTGAGTCCAATCAAGGCACCCACCGGCGCTACTTTGCGAATGAGACCGTAAAATCCAAAGCTGAACGCCAGATAAAGCGAGATCCATGGCAGTTTGCCATATTGGATCGTCAGATAGCCGACACCGATTGCTGCCAGCACAACCGACACCAATTGAGGGAGGCGCAGGCGCTCCTTGAGAAAGATCATACCCAGCAAAACGTTAACCAGCGGGTTAATATAATACCCCAGGCTGGTCTGCAGTATATTGTCGTTATTGATGGCCCAGATAAAGACAAACCAGTTGCTGGCAACGATCAAAGTGGTCGCCAGCAGTATCAGCAGGGTGCGGCCGGTTTTTAGGACGTGCTTGAATTCAGGCCACTTTTTCATTATCAGAACCAGAAGAATGAGGAACAGGCATGACCACACAATCCGGTGCATGAGGATTTCAAAGGCCGGTACGGTCCGGATGGCCTTAAAATAAAAAACCGTCAGTCCCCAAATTAAAAAGGCCGTCGTCGCGCTCGCGACGCCAAGAAGAGACTCCCGTCGTGTTTGTTCTGATAGTTGCGCATTCACTGATATGACCCTGTCCTTGAGTGAACGTTGGGTACCATAGATAGGCTCTATTTGAAAGACAAAAGGAAATCCCCAGTTTTCAAAGATATTGTTCAAATCAAAAGCCCTAATTGATACTTCGGTTGATCACATAATTGACACCGACAATCCATTTATTTATACTCCAAACAAAACTGCTTAACACCGTTTTCTAAATAACAGGGGAGGAATAGTATGACTGATAACGATCCTTTTACAGTCGACCACAACGGCCACATCGGATGGCTGACCCTCAATCGACCGGAAAAACGCAATGCCATGGGGTTTCGTTTTTTCGAGGCACTGGCCGGGCATTTTGCAGAATTTGATTCAAATCCGCAAGTACGGGTGGTGGTTATCAAGGCCGAAGGCAAGAGTTTTACTGCCGGTACGGATCTGCAGGAGGCTGCTTCGATGGCCAGCAGCGGGGCAACCGATGAGAGAGAGCTGCTGCGCAAAAAGATTGCAGAGCTCCAGTTAGCAATTACGGCAGTTGAGCAATGCCGCAAGCCCGTGATTGCGGCAATTCACAGCCACTGCATTGGCGGCGGTGTCGATCTTATCAGCGCCTGTGATATCCGTCTGGCCGCAGCGGACACCATTTTCAGCATCCGAGAAACACGGATGGGCATTATTGCCGATCTCGGTACCCTGCAGCGCCTTCCGTATATCATCGGGCAGGGCTGGTTCAGGGAACTGGCGCTTACCGGGCGGGATTTTAGTGCAGATGAGGCTTTGCAAATGGGACTCATAACGCGAATATGTGAAACCAGGGAAAAACTCTACCGGGCAGCCGAAAAACTTGCCGGCCAAATTGCGGCTTTGCCACCCCTGGCGGTGCAAGGTGTCAAAGACGTTATTAATTACAGCAGAGACCATGGCATCGATGCCGGACTTCATTATGTTGCCCAAAAAAATGCGGCCGCCCTCCCGTCCGAGGATCTCATGGAGGCCGTAACCGCTTTTATGGAGAAAAGAGAACCTGTGTTCAAGGGAAAATAAGAATTAGACGGGTTCAGGGTTCAGGGTTCAGGGTTCAAGGTTCAAGGTTCAAGGTTCAGGGTTCAAGGTGCAAGGTTCAAGGTTCAAAGTTGAAAGTTGAAAGTTGAAAGTTGAAGATATCCATTGTCTCAACTTATAAAGAGTTATACAAAATTAAGCCAGGGTTATCATCTCAACCATTGGGTGATTGTGGCAGTTGACCAGAAGCAGACAGCAAAATCTGGGGCGTAATGCCTTTATAACTCTGAACGTTGAACCGGGAACCCGGAACCGATTATTTCAAAAATTCTAATTTAGGAGGACCTATGGCTGAGAATACGGGTGCATTGTCCGGTATAACTGTTTTGGATCTGTCACGCCTGCTGCCGGGACCCTATGGGTCCATGATTTTGGCAGATCATGGTGCGCGGGTGATTGCTATCGAGGCCAGGCAGTTTCTGGCAGACAACTTATACCTCACCACAATCAATCGCAATAAGGAACACATGACCCTGAATCTAAAGACTGAAAAAGGCAAAGAAATTTTTTTTCAGTTGGCCCAACAAGTGGATGTCATTATAGAGGGTTTTCGCCCCGGAGTCGTCAAACGACTTGGTGTGGACTACGATACGGTAAGAAAAGTAAATCCCAAAATCATCTACTGCGCTATCAGCGGATACGGCCAGACCGGGCCCTTGGTCAAGTATGTCGGTCATGACGCCAACTACTTGAGTTATGCCGGCGTGCTGGACATTATCGGTGAAGCCGATCGCCCCCCCGCCATCCCTGGAGTCCAGATCGCGGATATTGCCGGCGGTGGCATGAACGCGGTTATAGGAATTCTGCTGGCGCTGCTTGCCCGTGAAAGAACCGGGGAGGGCCAGTACATCGACATCTCCATGACCGACGGGATGGTCGGGTTTCTTTCGCCGCATCTGTACTTCTACCAGAAGACCGGCCAACACCCAAAGCGTGCCGATTATTTTCTTTCTCACCGCTATGCCTGCTATAATACCTATGAAACCAAAGACGGCCGCTATCTCTCCATTGGTGCGGTGGAGGCGCGTTTCTGGAAAACCCTGTGTGAGACCCTGGATGTGCCTGAATTTATTTCCGTGCAGTATAATGACAGCCGGCGCAAAGAAATTCTGGCGTTTATGCGAAAGACATTCAAACAAAAAACGCTGAAGGAGTGGGAAGAGATTCTGGGGGATCGGGATATTTGCTGGGGACCTGTCAGAACCATGGCAGAGATGCTGGAAGAGCCCCTCTTTAAAGAAAGAGAGATGGTTCTGGAAGTTACCGGGAAAGACGGCAAACCCTCAAAGGCCCTGGGTGTATCGGTCAAGCTGAGCGAAACCCCGGGTTCCGTCCGCACGGCAGCGGTTGAATTTGGTGAAAGTACAAGCGCTGTTCTCTTGGAATTGGGATATTCTGAGGATGAAATAAAGGCCTTTGAAGAAGAGGGAATCATTTAACTTGCAAGACCTCGGGGGCCTTAAATTTTTCCGATGCTCGCAGGGAAAATCCAGTTTCATGTTCCAGGAATAAGTTCAAAAAGTGTAGCGGCGGTTTGAAAGCCGAGCGTACACCTCGTGGCTGGAAGCCACTCCTACCAGTATTTAATCATGTTAAAGTTAGCCGGTTCCCCATCGACATAAAATGGTGGGAGCGGCATCTTGCCGCGATTAATAGGCATTTCAAACTGCGGGACAACGCAGCCATTGGACGCTTGCCCGCCAACGTCCTATGGCGGGTTAGATGCATTTTTTAAGATAGCTTCTCCCGCAGGCGCATATATTGCACCAGGGCCTGCATGGCCCTGGCCGCTCTTTCCGGGCCGGGAAGAATGGGCATACCTTTATCCTGAAGTTTTTGGATAAAGAGATCGGCGCGGGTCCGGAAGGAATACCCGATAAACGGTTTAGGTTGGCTCTGGCGTAAGGTTAAGATTGACTTGCATACGTCTTCCGTTAATTTGTCGATTTGTTGCGGCAACTGGTCCGCAGATGATCCCATGCTTTCGAGGGCCCTGGTAATCGTTTGGGTGGGCATCAGGTAATAAATGAGGAGACCGTCGGCACCGGGATCTTCCAGAAGAATCTGAGGAATTTTTGAAAAATAATCGAGAGGATTTTTCGAAAAAGTAAGATCAACGGGATTATTGACGCTGGCGGTACGGGGAACAAATGTCGCCAATTTTTTACGGGTTTTTTTTGATAATTGCGGTAAATCAAGACCCAATCGACTGCAGGCATCGGCTGCGGCTGCGCCAGGCCCGCCGGAATGGGTTTGAACAATAATTCTGTTGCCACCGGGAATCGGACATGTACCCAGCACCCAGCAGCAGTCAAAAAGTTCTGCGATGGAATTAGCCCGGATGACACCTGTTTGCCGGAACACACCATTATAGAGTTGGTCCGATCCGGCCAGCGCTCCGGTGTGCGAAAAGCTCGCGCGTTTTCCGGCCTCTGACCCTCCTGCATAATAGGCCACAATCGGTTTGCGGGGAACAATGGAGCGGGCTATCTTGATAAATTCGCTTCCCCTTCGGATGGATTCGATGTAAAGGGCAATAACTTTGGTATGGGGACAATGCGCCAGATATTCAAGGCAATCTACCAGGTCGATATTGGCTTCGTTGCCGACACTGATACCGGCTGAAAATCCCAGCCCGAATTTGGACAGGTAGTCGAACATCTGGGTAATAAAGCTGCCGCTTTGAGAAGCCATGCCGATGAATCCCGGTTTGCTGTTATCCTCCAGGAAGGTTACATTCAGTTTTCGATGCGGGTTGGCCACCCCGATGCAGTTGGGGCCCAAAAAGCGAATGCCATATGTAGCGGCTATTTTCACCAGTTTGTCTTCAAGATCGATTCCCCGTCCGCCGACCTCTTTAAATCCCCCCGATACGACAATTGCATGCCTAATTCCTTTGCGGCCGCATTCCTCGAGCACCTGCGGGACGATATCGGTGGGCAGAATCATCAAGGCCAGATCGGGTATTTCCGGCAGATCCATGACACTGGTGTAGGCTTTTAAATTTTGTATCCGCTCTTCTCTGGGGTGCACCGGATAGACCATCCCGTCAAATCCCAGCGATAGAATAGACAAGAGCTGATTGGTGCCCATAACATTGATATTGTTGGAAGCACCGAAGATCGCGATGCTTTTAGGATTGACAATAGGATACAACGGGCTTGTTTCAATTGACTTTATCATTTTTCTACTTTCCCGGGACGACAGAGGCATTGACCGCGTTTTTTAGTCAGCTTCAAAAATTTCCACGTCGATAGACGTGCAATGATAGTTGTTGCATTTCTTAGCAGAGCAGGCCGTAATCCCCACGATCAAATCCATATGGGCTCTCAGATCAATATAATCGCCGGCTTTTGACAGCGGTGGCGCAATGTTAATATTACCACGTGCGGATACGATCGCGTTCATAAAGATATTAAAGACACTGCTGATTTTAGAGGCCCTTATTCCAAAGCCAGCAAGATGGGTGGTCAGATTGTCCAGGCAATTGGGGTGGGCCTCCTTACTGTCGTAGGTTAAGGCAAACATCTCCCGGCTGCAGGGGGCAAACAGCAAATCGTGTTTGCCTGCCTTGTCGCTCATTATAGAAAGCATGGGATTACTTTTATTTGAATAGAGGATATCGCCGGTTGAAAGGTATATTTTTTCATTATAGTCGATGGTCCGTCCTGACGAAAAATATTCATCAATATCCCCCAGCGCAAAACAGGCCAGATCCGAGACTTGCTCCCCTTCCACGTCA
>CAMYNZ010000093.1:0-4398 GCA_947259865.1 uncultured Desulfobacterales bacterium
ATTCCAAGGCCTTCGGTCTTGGTTCGCGCACCGGTATCAATTTGGACCATGAGACCCAGGGGCTTATCCCGACGGCCGCCTGGAAAAAGCGCCGCACGGGTGTTGAATGGCAGGAGGGAGAAACCCTGTCGGTGGCGATCGGGCAGGGATTTAATCTCGTTTCGCCACTCCAAATGGCAGCCCTTCTCTCCGGGATGGCAAACGGCGGAGTTAAATACAGACCTCAAATATTAAAAAAAATTGAGATCGCTGACGGTACGGTTATCAAAAAAACCGAACCCCAAATTATCGGGCAATTTCCGATCAGCCCTGAAACCATGGCTTTAATCAAAAAAGGTCTCTGGCAGGTCGTTAACAGTGATACGGGAACTGCTAAGGGCGCCCGTTTTCCCGGTCTAGACATCAGCGGTAAGACGGGCACGGCTCAGGTGGTGAGTCGAAAGGAAGATGAGGAGGAAACTTCTGAAGAAGACATTCCCGATCATTTGAAACCGCATGCATGGTTTGTTGCCTATGCACCGTCTGAAAATCCGAAAATAGCAGTGGCGGTGGTTGTCGAAAACGGGGAACACGGTTCAAGCGCTGCGGCACCCATTGCGAGAGAGGTAATCAAAACCTATTTATTAAAAGATCAGCTGGGCCAGCATTTACTCGCCAACGGCAAGGCGCATGAATAGGTTTAGCCGTTGAGCCCGCTGCTCCCGCTTATAGCGGGATTAAAATTAGGATGAATTCCTTTTTACGGGCTCAATCCCGCTATCAGCGGGACAAACCGGCCAACCGACCACTGAATTAACTCGAAGGATCAAAATCGATGTTTGACCGACGATTCGTCCAATATTTTGATTGGGGACTACTGGGTCTGACCGTTTTGCTTGGCTTTCTTGGAATTGTTACGCTTTACAGTGTAGTCAGTGCCGGGGCCCAGACGCCGGAAAGTCTGCTGTATATTAAGCAACTGATCTGGTTCTGCACAGGACTGGTAGTGATGGTGCTTTCATTTGTATTGAATTACAAAATTCTGGATCGCTGGGCCCATACGATCTATTCCACCTGCACCCTTCTCTTGATCGCGGTTTTGTTTTTTGGAAAATATGTCAGCGGTTCAAAGCGATGGCTTATGATGGGCCCTCTGTCCGTTCAGCCCTCGGAGCTGATCAAGATTGCAGTCATTATTGTTTTAGCCCATTACTACTCCAGACACGCTTACACGCGAGGCTTTACATTGCGAGAGCTCATTAAACCGGCTGTGCTGGTATTTATACCATTTCTTTTGATTGTAAGGCAGCCCGATCTGGGGACGGCTTTTTTGGTTTTTCTGATCGCCGGTTCCATGACGATGTTTGTCAAGATTGAAAAACGCGCCTTTATTTCCATCCTGGGTTTTTGCACGGTTATTGTTACCCTGTTCTGGTTTTTTTTGAAAAAATACCAGAAACTGCGAATCCTGACTTTTTTGAATCCCGATCGCGATCCGCTCGGTGCCGGGTATCATATTATACAATCCAAAATTGCCATCGGTTCCGGAGCGCTGACCGGCAAGGGATATTTGGAGGGCACCCAGAATGCACTATCTTTTCTGCCCGAACAGCATACCGATTTTATATTTTCGGTATTTGCTGAGGAATGGGGATTTGTTGGTTCTTTGATCCTTATCTTGGCATTTTTGATCCTTATCATTTGGGCTTTAAATATCGCTTACAGCTGCCGGGATCCCTTTGGCACAATTTTATCGGTCGGTATTTCGGCCATGATATTCTGGCAGGTTGTTGTCAATATCGGCATGGTTATGGGGCTGATGCCGGTGGTCGGCATTCCGTTGCCCTTTATTAGTTACGGGGGATCATCCATTGTAACGATGATGATAAGTATCGGTCTATTAATGAACGTGAGTATGCGACGTTTTATGCTTGAATAAAACTTAAAAATTCACCAGGAGGTAATAAAGATATGAAAGGAAAAAAGCGGGCAAGGAAAGCAGACTCAATTTCCACATTTTTAGGTTCCCAGGCCAGCGTAGACGGCACTATCGAATTCCAGGGCACCATTAGATTGGATGGAACTGTAAAAGGAAAAATCAAGAGCAGCGGCGGAACCGTCATCGTTGGCGAAAAGGCTGTCGTCGACGCCGAGGTATTTGTGGGTACCGCCATCATTATGGGTGAGGTGAGGGGCACCATAGATGCTGAAGAAAGGATTGAAGTATACCCGCCCGGACGGGTTGTGGGTGATATTCAAGCCCCGGTAATATCTATCGAAGAAGGCGGCCTGTTCAACGGAAATTGTGCCATGAAAAATGCTAGCACCACTCCAAATACAAAGGTGAAATCATCTCCAACATCCACTTCCATTGAAGCCCCTTGAGTTGGCAAAAATATTCAAAAAACCTTTGACAATATAATCACCCGGATGTTATAGACCGCCCGAGTCAAATCGGCGCGAACCTGCTATTTTTTTTCTATTTTTGATCCGATTTTTTGCACCTCGGATGGAGGATACCCGCATGAAGGTTTTTCGATTAGGCCGCACCTGCTCTGCGGCGTTGCTGCTTATCCCGGCCGTGCTGATCATATTTACTGTCAGGCTGGCACTGGGTGCATCGGAAGGGGGGTCGGGGGGCGTGACTGTAATTCCGGATTGGTCGGTTATAATTCAAATCGCTAATTTCATCTTTTTAATCTGGGTCTTGAATCTCATTTTATATCGGCCAATTCGCAATGTTCTGTTGCAACGCAAACAAAAAATTTCAGGTCTTGAAGAAAGCATACAATCCTCCAACATGGATTTACAGGAAAAGCAAGATGCATTTGCGTCTGCCATAAAAGAAGCCAGAATAAAGGGGCGGTCGGAAAAGGAAGTGGTGTTGGCTGCG
Source organism: uncultured Desulfobacterales bacterium (assembly GCA_947259865.1). The sequence continues at coordinate 2,873 of CAMYNZ010000093.1, forward strand.
GCTTCAGAGCAGGAAAAGAAGATGATCGAAAAAATAAACGAAAAGGCCCAGGCAGATCTGGCCGAGGTTCGTGACCAAATAATAAAAGAAGCCGCGAAGGTCCGAAAATCGCTGCTAAAAGAAATAGATGATTTTGCAGAATCGATAAGTAAAAAAATTCTGGGGAGGACCGTTAGATGATTAATTCCGGTGCCGGTGACAGGCGCCGCACATTACGAATCACAGCTCTGGCGGTGTGCTTTACAGCGGTGTTGGTGCTTTTTTATGTCGGTGTTGCTGTGGGAGCTTCCGGTGGGGAGGCGGCGGCAAAAGGCTGGGTGCGCACAGATTGGTTTCGGGTAATAAATTTCACTGTTTTGTTAGCCGTACTTATTTATCTTTTGCGCAAACCATTATCCCAGGCCTTGAACGATCGGATAAAGGGTATCAAAGACCAACTCACCGAATTGGAAGACAGAAGGCGTGAGGCTGAAAGGCAACTTGCCGAGTACAACCAAAAGTTTCTGCAATTAGACAAAGAAGCTGAAAAGATCATTGCCGAATACGTCAAACAGGGCAATGAGGCCAAAACCAGAATAATGCAGGAAGCAGAGGCTGCGGCCAAAAAACTTGAAGAGCAGGCTCGAAAAAACATTGAAAACGAATTCGAAAAGACCAAAAAAATTCTGCGCGGGGAAGTACTTGCCCAGGCCCTTGAGAAGGCCGAGGAGAACATCAAGAAAAAAATAACGAAAAAAGATCAAAACCGATTGGTGGATGAATATCTGGATAAGGTGGTGGCCTAATGAAAAATTTGGCTATAGCACGGCGTTATGCCAAGGCGCTGCTGCTCATCGGCAAGGAAGACGGCCAGGCTGAAATTTACAGGCAAGAACTTGAAGGACTGGCCGGTCTCATCGCAAATGAAAAGGCGCTTTTCCAGGCCTTGACCAACCCCCTGTACGCTACGGCCGGCCGCAGAAAAGTGCTGGTGACTTTGCTCGAAAAGCTCAATCTTTCCAAAGTGATGAATTCCTTTTTAATGTTGCTATTTGATAAAGGTCGCATCGGTTTCATCAGCAGTATCAGTGATTTTTATCAGAAATTGGTTGATGAATTAAAAGGAGTTGCACGGGCCAGCTTGATTTCAGCAACTGAACTTACCTCCGAAACCATAGAAAAGATTCGAAAAAGCCTTTCTAAAAAAACAGGTAAAGATATCGTATTGGAAGTCGAGCGGGATCCTGGTCTGATAGGAGGAATCGTTACCAGGATAGGCGATCTTGTTTTGGATGGGAGTATCAAAACACAATTACTCAATATGAGGGAAACTTTAAAAAGGGGTGAGAGTGTCTAATGGAACTAAGAGCTGAAGAAATAAGTCAGATTATCAAAGAACAGATTACGGATTACGACAAGAAGGTTGAACTGAGTGAAACCGGTGTTGTCTTGTCAGTTGGAGATGGTATCGCCAGAGTTTACGGACTTGACAAGGTTATGGCCCTGGAACTGGTAGAATTTCCGGGTGGCATCCTCGGACTGGTGTT
>CAMYNZ010000093.1:4420-15334 GCA_947259865.1 uncultured Desulfobacterales bacterium
ATATTAAAGAAGGCGATATGGTCAAGCGAACCAAACGTATTGCTCAAATACCGGTCGGTGAGGCGGTGCTGGGACGCGTGGTCTCTGCTGTTGGTGAACCGCTGGACGGCAAAGGGCCGATTGGGGCTGAGGAAAGTCGACGGGTTGAAATGGTTGCTCCGGGTGTTATTGCCAGAAAAAGTGTCCATGAGCCCTGTTATACGGGACTAAAAGCCGTCGATGCCATGACCCCGGTGGGTCGCGGCCAGCGCGAGTTGATCATCGGTGATCGCCAGATCGGAAAAACTGCCCTTGCGATTGATGCCGTGCTTGCCCAAAAAAATACGGATGTTTACTGCATTTATGTGGCTTGCGGTCAGAAAAAATCCACGGTTGCTCAGGTCCATGCAGTCCTCGAAAAACATGGGGCTATGGAATACACCACCATCGTTGCCGCCTGTGCAAGTGATCCGGCGACTTTGCAGTATATCGCTCCTTACGCCGGGTGTGCCATGGGGGAATATTTTCGTGATAACAAACAGCATGCATTGATCATTTATGATGATCTCTCCAAACAAGCGGCAGCCTATCGTCAGGTTTCATTGCTTCTTAGACGACCGCCCGGGCGTGAGGCTTATCCCGGTGACATTTTCTACAATCATTCCCGCTTGCTTGAGCGGGCAGCCAAGCTCAACGATGAACTGGGTGCGGGATCGCTGACGGCGCTGCCGATCATCGAGACCCAGGCCGGTGACGTATCCGCTTATATTCCAACCAATGTAATTTCGATCACCGACGGTCAGATTTACCTTGAACCCGGTCTGTTTTTTGCCGGTGTTCGGCCGGCAATCAATGTGGGCCTTTCCGTATCACGGGTGGGTGGCTCAGCTCAGGTAAAAGCAATGAAGCAGGTCGCCGGTACCCTGCGACTCGATTTGGCCCAATACCGCGAACTGGAAGCCTTTGCGGCTTTTGGCAGCGACCTGGACAAAGCCACCCAAAAACAGCTGACCCGCGGCGCCCGATTGGTCGAGATTCTAAAACAGCCGCAATACAAGCCGTTACCGGTAGAAAAACAGGTAACCATCCTGTTTGCCGGCACACACGGGTTCCTGGATAATTATCCGGTTGATGCGCTGGCAAAATACGAAGCCGGTCTTTACCCGTTTGTTGATGAACGCTATCCGCAAATATTTAAAGAACTGGCCGAGAAAAATGAAATCAGTGACGATTTGGACAAGCTGATGACAGAGGCGTTGACTGCCTATGACGAAGAATTTAAGGATACCATTAAATAGAGTTACGGCCCGCCCTGGCACGACTGCAGCCATAATCGCCGGGGCTATAGTGAAACCACAACGGTTTCAGATATAGAAATTAAAACCTTGTAATCCAGGTCTGGGCCAGGGGTTTCGGGTTCGATTCATTTGCCTGGGGTGTTTAACCCGCAACACGGAACACGCAACAGTTTTTTTATAAAGGCTGATTTTTATGGCAACGCTAAAAGATATTCTGACGAAAATAAGTGCGGTTAAAAAAACGAAGCAGATCACGAAGGCCATGAACATGGTGGCTGCTTCGCGGTTGCGCGGCGCTCAGTCGGTTATGGAAGCTTTCCGCCCTTATGCCGACAAATTCGCTGAAGTTTTGGGTAGCCTGGCGGGCCGGGCCGGTGAGGAGGCCAATCCATTATTGGTAGCCCACGAGGAAGTCAAAAAAATACATATTGTGCTGTTTACATCCGACCGCGGACTCTGTGGCGGGTTTAATGTGAACCTGACTGACAAGGCCCAGGGCTTTATGAATACAAAAGCCGGCCAGGACCTTGAATTTTCTTTTACCAATTTTGGCAGTAAAGGACGTGACTGGTGTCGCAAAAACAATAATACCATTGACAGCGAGCACGTCGGAGTGGTCGGAGCTGATTTCACCTTTAATATTGCCCCGACAGTCGGCAGGACTTTAATTGACGGTTTTTTGGAAGGTCAATATGACGAGGTACACCTGATCTATGCAGAATTTCTAAGTATGGCCAAACAGCTTCCGGTCCTCAAACAGATCTTGCCGATTCCACCGATCGAAACGGCTGAAGATGAGGATTCAGAGGCGGTCGGACCCTATCTGCCGGAGCATATTTGTGAGCCATCGCCGGACGAGCTTCTGGGAGAAATGCTTCCCAGAAATATATATGTTCAGCTATATAGCGCTCTTCTGGAAACATCCACCAGCGAGCATGCAGCCCGAATGATGGCCATGGACAACGCCACCAAGGCCTGCAATGATATGCTCGACAATCTGACCCTGATATACAACAAAGCCCGGCAGGCCGCCATTACGGCAGAACTGATGGATATCGTCGGTGGCGCCGAGGCACTCAAAGGATAGGAAAGAGGATATAACACTGCATCTCGTGTGACAGGAGGATTTTCAATGGGAGACAATATTGGTAAAGTATTGCAGGTTATGGGGCCTGTTGTAGACGTGGAGTTCGAGCAGGGCAAGTTACCGACGATTTACACGGCGCTTACGATCAGCAACCCGGCCATCAACGATGAACCGGACAATCTGGTGGTCGAGGTCGCACAGCATCTCGGTGATAATGTGGTGCGTACCATTGCCATGGATGTTACCGATGGCCTGGTAAGGGGAATGCCGGTAAAAGATACCGAAAAACCTATTATGATGCCGGTGGGTGATGCCGGTCTCGGACGCGTGCTGAACGTGGTTGGACGCCCGGTTGATGGGTTGGGACCCGTCAGCCAGGAAAAGATGATGCCGATCCATCGCGAGGCGCCGAAATTTACCGAACAGGACACTACCGTGCGGGTTCTTGAAACCGGTGTCAAAGTTATCGATCTTCTGGTGCCCTTTCCCCGGGGTGGCAAGATGGGGATGTTTGGCGGTGCCGGGGTCGGCAAGACCGTCATCATGATGGAAATGGTGCACAACATCGCTATGCAGCATGGCGGTATTTCCGTGTTTGCCGGTGTTGGCGAAAGAACCCGCGAGGGCAATGACCTGTACCATGAGATGAAGGATTCCGGAGTTTTGCCCAAAGCTGCCTTGATCTATGGCCAGATGACCGAACCGCCCGGCGCCAGAGCGCGGGTTGCGTTATCTGCGCTGACGGCAGCAGAGTATTATCGGGATGAAGAAGGGCAAGACGTGTTGATTTTTATCGACAATATTTTCCGGTTTACCCAGGCCGGTTCGGAAGTTTCAGCCCTTTTAGGGCGCATGCCATCGGCGGTTGGTTATCAACCGACGCTGGCTGTTGACCTGGGGGAGCTGCAGGAGCGAATTACCTCAACTGACAAAGGATCGATCACCGCCGTTCAGTGTGTATACGTTCCGGCCGACGACCTGACAGACCCGGCACCGGCCACAACCTTTGCCCATCTGGACGGAACCGTGGTTTTATCCAGGCAAATTGTTGAGCTTGGCATCTACCCTGCAGTTGATCCGCTTGATTCCACATCCAGGATTCTGGATGCCGCTTATATTGGAGATGAGCATTATCAAGTCGCCCGTCAGGTCCAACAGATCCTTCAAAAGTATAAGGAACTTCAGGATATTATTGCCATCCTGGGTATAGAAGAGTTATCTGACGAAGACAAGGTGACCGTTGCCCGGGCCAGAAAAATACAGCGATTTTTATCACAACCCTTTCATGTGGCAGAAGCCTTCACCAATAAGCCCGGCAAGTACGTAAAAATTGAAGACACGGTCCGGGCATTTAAAGAAATTTGTGACGGCAAGCATGATGACATCCCGGAACAGGCTTTCTACATGCGAGGCGGCATTGATGAAGTTGTGGCAGCGGCTAAGGAAATGGCTGAGGTAGAGTAAACTGTCGGTACCGACAAGGACTAACCCAGTTTAAACAGGTATTAATATCTCTGAGATTATTACCTTTGCAGGAAATTCGAAGCACGAAGCACGAAACTCGAAACAAATACAAAATCCGAATGTCCCAATGACCAAAACTGGGGTATTCTGAGGCATCATCCCGATTATGTTTCTGTTTGGGTCATTTAGATTTTGGTCATTCGAGTTTGTTTCGTATTTCGATATTCGAATTTGTCCTTAATTAATATTTAATCATATTGTTACTAAGAAATTGCCGCAACCAGGCTAAAAAAAAATTTGAGGAACATGTATGGCTGGAAACATTCAACTGGAAATTGTTACTCCCGAAAAGGTTGTTGTTAGCGAAGCGGTTCAAATCGTTGCTTCCCCCGGGACTCTGGGTGAATTTGGTGTGCTTAATGGTCATACGCCATTTATGACCGCCCTTAAAACGGGGCCGGTCCGATTTACGGATGCAGATGGCGCTGAAAGATACGTTTTTGTAAGTGGTGGATTTGCCGAGGCGCTGCCGGATAAGGTCACCATACTGGCAGAATCGGCCGAGAAAAGGAGCGATATAGATCTTGACCGTGCCAATGATGCATTGGAAAGGGCGCAAAAGCGGCTGGCAGAAGATCGCGGGAGAGCAGACATTGATTTTAAGCGGGCCAAAATAGCCCTCGAAAGAGCGATGCAACGCATCAAGCTGGCGAAATTCAAGGAAAGTTAATATAAACGATTTCAAAACCACGCCTGAGGCGGGCAAGCCTTAGATTAGGTTTTGGATTCATTAACGATCAATTTACCCGAAGGATCCGATCGTCAAAAAGGGCATGCGCTGTTTTATGGTTTGCCCTTTTTTTATGGGTTTGTAATACTGGTATTGTGAGTAATTGCGGTTCCGCCACCATATGGGGGCGGTCGTAAAAAATATTGGTAAAATTTTTACAGGTCGTTATCAGTTGCAAAAAATTAAACAATGATGCACCCAAAACCCAATAATACAGCCGTGATTATCTTGGCGGCAGGACTGGGAACTCGAATGCGCTCGAATAAAGCCAAAGTTCTGCATAAAATTCTTGGCAGGCCGATGGTCTTGTACGTTGTAGAAACCGCAAGAAAGATTGCCGGCAATGAGGTCATTGTGGTTATCGGCAATCAGGCCGAAAAGGTGCGTGAAGTTGTGTCCGGGGAAGCACCACTCAAATTCGCTTACCAGGAAAAGCAATTGGGAACCGGTGATGCGGTTTTATGCGCTCTGCCATATCTGCCGCACCCGTGTGAAAATGTCGTTATTTTGTGCGGTGACGTGCCGCTTGTAACTGCCAAAACGATCCGCAGTCTTACCGTGAGTCATAAAAAAAATAGACGCGATGTTACGGTTTTAGCAGTAAAGATGGATAATCCCACAGGCTATGGAAGGATTGTAACAGACAAAAAAGGTCTGGTTTGCGGAATCATTGAGGAGGCCGATGCCAACGATGAACACAAAAAAATTAATACAATCAATACGGGTATTTATTGCATAAAAAGCGGGGTCCTGGCCGATTCCCTGCAAAAGATAACCGCCGATAATACACAAGGCGAGCTATACCTCACCGATATTGTTGAAGTTGGATATCGCGCCCATAAAAATGTCGGTGTATTTTTAGGTAGCGATGCAAAAGAATTTTATGGTATCAATAACCGGCGAGATTTAAACAGAGTTGAGACCCTGATGCGGCAAAGGACTGATGAATAGATCTTGACTTTGATTTATATGTTAGATTATATTAAAACAAATCCTTATGAGGTGAAGGATTGGATAACAAAAAAATTTTAAGCCAATTTCAGGAAATTGAAAAGAAGATTGAAAGCGTCATTGAGGTTTGTAAATCATTTAAGACCAGAAATTTAGAACTTTTAAACAAAATAGAGAAGTTAGAGGAGGAGCTTCAAAATAAAATTGAGGCAGAGAATAGTTACAACGAGCAAAAGGCATTGATCCGGTCGAAAATTGATAGCTTGTTGATCAGACTTGAGGATATTACAGGAATTTAGTTGATTCGACCGACGGGGTATTATTGTGGAAAGGTAGATTACTCATACTTTGGAACAACTTGTAAAAATAGATCTTTTTGGGCAACCATACACCTTTAAAGCCGAATCGGAGGTCAAAAACGCGGAAAAAGTTGCTGATTATCTGGTTAAAGAGGTTTCTAAAGTCACTGCACAACAATCACGGCAATCATCAAATATCAATAAACTAGCCGTCATGATTTTAACTGCACTTAATCTTGCCAATGAAAATATGGAACTAAAAAGAGAACAATCGACATTTTTGCGGGATATTTCCAAACGATCCGCAAACCTTATTCGCAACTTAGATGCAATTGTGCAGTAAGCTAAAGGGACTACTACAAGTTGAAACCAAGTATATAATAAAAAAGTGCTTCGTTCCACAGCCTTGCGGATACTCTGATAATCAACGGAACCGAGTGCCCTGTTTGCACCATTATCTGAAGTCTGGAGTTGAATTTTATCGATTTCGGTTATGGATTTGACCCCTGCCGTGTTAGTGATTGGAAGCAGCTCTTTGACCCAACACAACTATAAAGGGAGCCATTCCTGGTTTCGGTGTGCAGGTTCTGCTTACACAGAAAAGCCTGATGAAACTATACACGGCGCCCACTTTGGACCCGAGGTTCAAAGGCCTACCAACACGGCACATGGCGGGGGTCTTGCCCACGCAGGAACCATGGTAAGGTTCCTCAAGTCTGCGGTTAAACTGTTACAACCGGTGAGACTGTGGACCGACTTTAAGGACCGCATCTGGCCCTCGAACGCGTAACACGCTCAAAATCCTTCATTCAACTGCCTCATCGATTAACCTTACTCGATCACCTTCTTGGATTGCCCGTTTAGAAAACCGATCATTCGGCGTCGTGAACCGATGGATTTGAGTTGGGTGCCAAATTAAAACAGCATAGTCGAGTCTAATTCTACGTATAGCGGGGCTGCTTCAGGGTGCTTGATATCCGAATTTTTGTTGGTCAGGCCCGCTAAATCATAATATATCCGGGGGGAAAGGATATGAATGAATATATAATATTAATTGGGATAATCAGCTTTGGAGTGGGTTTTGCCATCGCCTTTTGGATTAAGGGTAAAATGCTGTCACAGAAAATCAGGGATTCTGAGGCAGAGGCTTCAAGAATATTAGAAGATTCCAAGCGGCGCGCTGAAACGCTGCTAAAAGAGGCGAATCTTGAGGTTAAAGACCGGCTTTTCAAAATGAAAAGCGAATTCGATGCAGAGACCAAAGAAACCCGATCGGAAATAATCAGGCGAGAAAGGCGGCTGAGCCAAAAAGAGGAACATATTGAGCGCAAAATTGAACAATTCGACCAGCGGGAGCGTGATATTTTACGTCAGGAAAAATTTTTAGCGAAAAGGGAAGACCAGATTGACGGTCGGGAAAAGCGGTATAATGAACTTATCGAGCAACAAAAAATGCAGCTCGAAAAGATTTCGGGTCTCACGGCCGAGCAAGCCAAAGAGCTCTTAATCAGGGCAATGGAGAACGAAGCGCGATATGAAGCCGCCAAGGTTATAAAACGCATTGAAAACGATGCCAAAGAAGAGGCCGATAGAAAAGCAAAAAAAATAATGGCCACGGCTATCCAAAGGTATGCCGGAGACTTTGTTGCTGAAAGAACGGTTTCCGTGGTCCCGCTTCCGAACGATGAGATGAAAGGGCGCATTATCGGCCGAGAAGGCCGCAATATCAGAGCCCTTGAATCAGCCACCGGTATTGATCTTATCATAGACGATACGCCTGAGGCTGTCATACTGTCGGGTTTTAACCCGGTAAGAAGAGAAGTTGCCCGAATATCTCTCATGCGGTTAATATCGGATGGGAGAATTCATCCGGCGCGCATCGAGGATATTGTGAAAAAAGTCGGACAGGAAGTCGATCTGGCTGTCAAAGAGGCGGGTGAACAGGCGGCATTCGATTTGGAAGTTCATGGCATACACAGTGAGCTGATCAAATATCTGGGTCGGCTAAAATTCCGTACCAGCTATGCCCAGAATGTTCTGCAGCATTCGTCGGAGGTCGGTTTTCTGTGCGGGATTATGGCCGCCGAACTGGGACTCAACCAAAAGCTGGCCAGACGTATGGGCCTTTTGCATGATATCGGGAAAGCCATCGATCATGAAGTCGAGGGGCCCCACGCCGTAATTGGCTCCAAGCTCGCCAAAAAATATAACGAGTCTACGAAAATCGTTCATGCCATTGCCGCGCATCACGAAGATGTGTTGCCCGAGTCCGTTTATGCCCTGCTCGTCCAGGCTGCTGATAGTCTGTCCGGGGCCCGGCCCGGAGCGCGAAAAGAGCTGCTTGAAAATTATATCAAACGATTGGAAGATCTCGAGAAGATTGCCAATTCATTTCGTGGTGTTGCCAATACCTACGCGATTCAAGCAGGAAGAGAACTAAGGGTTATCGTCGAAAGCGACAAAATCTCAGATGAAGAGGCAACCCTGCTGAGCCGAGATGTTGCCAAAAAAATCGAAGAGTCATTAACTTTTCCAGGACAAATTCGGGTTACCGTGATCAGAGAGACGCGAGCGGTGGAGTACGCCAACAAGTAAGGTTTCCGTTCAAAAACTGTTATTTTCCACAATCTCTTCGTCAACCTTCGGAATTTGATTGTGCGGCGTACTAAATGTACGCCTCCGCACAATTCCTTGGTTTTCTCGACCTTGCGAAAAATCCCTAGTTTTTGAATCGGAAACTTGAAAATGGCCATTCAGATTAAAGAAAAGCACCGATGAGGTAATAGTCAATGGAAAATCTGTTGGATACGCTGTACCAGCGTGGGTTTGTCGAACAAACCACCCACGATGAGGAGCTGAAAGAATACTTCAATAGTGGCCAGGTTACCTGTTATATCGGATTTGACCCAACTGCTTCCAGTTTGCATATCGGCAGCCTGGTACCGATAATGTCGCTGGCACACATGCAACGCCATGGCCACCGGCCCATAGCGCTGGTCGGCAGCGGCACCGGACTCGTCGGTGATCCAAGCGGCAGAAACGAGATGAGGCGGCTTTTGACACCCCAGGCACTGGCAGAGAATGCCGAAGGAATCAAAAAGCAACTGTCCGGGTATCTTGATTTTAGAGATCAGAAAGCACTGATGTTGAACAACGCCGATTGGCTGACGGCGCTAGAATATATCCCTTTTCTGCGGGATATTGGCCGGCATTTTTCTGTCAAACGCATGCTCAGGGCCGAAAGTTATAAACTGCGTATGGAATCCGATGAAGGTTTGAGTTTTATAGAATTTAATTACATGCTTTTGCAGGCTTATGATTTTTTGGAACTTTTTTCCAGCTACGGGTGCAAGCTTCAAATGGGGGGCAGTGACCAGTGGGGCAATATTGTCGCCGGTATTGAACTCATCCGCAGGGTAAAACAGGAGACAGCGTTTGGTATAACCTTTCCCTTAATTGCGACGAGCGGTGGAGAAAAAATGGGGAAAACGGCCAAAGGAGCCGTCTGGCTTGATCCTGAACGAACGTCGCCGTATGAATATTTTCAATACTGGATAAATTCGGATGACAGGGATGTGGAACGTTTTTTGGCGCTTTTCACCTTTTTACCCATGGCTGAAATAAAAGAAATTGAAGCGCTGCAGGGAGTTGACTTAAACTGTGCAAAGACCGTCCTGGCATTTGAGACGACCGCCTTGGCCCATGGATCGGAGGCGGCCCATGGGGCCTATCAGAAAAGCATCAGCAATTTTGGTGAACGAGGGGTGCCGCGACACGTTCTGCCGTCAAGTACCATCCATCCGGAAGCTACCGGACAGGAAATTTCTGGACAGCTCGCCGCGAACAGACAGGGGCAAAACGTGCCGGCTATTGACTCTGGAAAGCCCGATTCATATATTGATCAAGACGAAATAAAATCGGGTATCCCGGCATTTAAACTATTCCATTCAGTCGGTTTGGCCGCGTCAAGCAGCGCTGCCAGGCGGCTCATCGAGCAGGGGGGTGCTTACCTAAATGCCCAGCGGATCAAAACCTTTGATCAATTAATCACGACCCGGGATCTGGATGCTGAAAAAATGCTTGTACTCAGATCCGGCAAAAAACGATTCCATAAAATAATGGTCAAATAAGTCAGGCGGCAGTAGCCAGTTGCTTGTTAAAAGCACCGGGGCGATCATCTTGTCTTGTCGTGAAGTCAACGGCCATAACGTGCTCAGCACGGAATGGCTTGTCTTTCTCCGCCAGGAGCGGAGAAAAGCGAAAGCACGTCAGTGCTTTTAACGGTGCACTTGCAACCGGGTGCAAAGCACCTGGTTTGTATGGCAAGAAAAAAACACCCCGACCCCTGAAATAAATAAATTAATTTGGAAAAAAGTATTGACAAACAGGTTATTAAACAATACTAAATACGTTTACGCTCTCAGTTCAACCGATCAAAAAATCGGAAAGATTTTTTAGAAAATGGTTGACAAATGAGGCTAAATAGGAATAATTAAGCTCCTCATTTAATTTGAGGATGGCTTTTTTTCAACTTGCCCTCGATGGCAAAAACTTGATCTTTGAAAACTAAATAGTGGTAGAAAAAAAGAGTCGGGCCCTTAGATTATTTGTTGCATCTGAATCATCTTTCGATCTCGGGTGCAACGTAAAACACTTTAATTGGAGAGTTTGATCCTGGCTCAGAATGAACGCTGGCGGCGTGCTTAACACATGCAAGTCGCACGAGAACACTTCAGCTTGCTGAAGTAAGTAAAGTGGCGCACGGGTGAGTATCGCGTGGGTAATCTACCTCCGAATTGGGGATAACATTGCGAAAGCGATGCTAATACCGAATAACATCTTAAATACTTTGGTATTCAAGATCAAAGGTGGCCTCTACATGTAAGCTATTGTTTGGAGATGAGCCCGCGTACCATTAGCTTGTTGGTAGGGTAACGGCCTACCAAAGCAACGATGGTTAGCTGGTCTGAGAGGATGATCAGCCACACTGGAACTGACACACGGTCCAGACTCCTACGGGAGGCAGCAGTGAGGAATTTTGCGCAA
>CAMYNZ010000094.1 GCA_947259865.1 uncultured Desulfobacterales bacterium
ATCGGGGTTCACCGCAAGCCCGCAGTTTTAGGTTTGCCAGTAAAGCCGGTTTCGCCCGTTAAGAACGGAATGCTGTCTTTTTTTACTTTTCAACGGGCCAACGGGCCCAACCCGTATAGTTTCTATTGTGATGGAGGTCACTGTGAATAAAAAACCATTGCAAACGAACGGTGCAAAACTACTCGTAAATAAATATAAAAATAACTTCCGTATACCCGAAAATATCAATTACTATTCCAAGGCAGATTACGAGCGGGCTGAAAAAAAGTATCTAAGATTTTGTTTGACCACGGGTATGTGTGGGGTTGGCCGGGAAACCATCAATGTTGATGATGACAAATCCCGATATTAATAACACCGGCAGAATAAAATAGTTTCGCTGGATAAACGGATTTCCCCCTCCGGCCCGGATAATATGTATTACAAATGGTGCTAATACATATGGCCAAATCCAGCCGGTTCGATCGACAGCATTGAGGCTCAATCGAACCACAGCTGGCCTTTGAAAATTCAAGGCCAAAAAAAGCAGGGCTGCTTTAGCCCTGCTTTTTTATTGAAAAAAGAAGAGAGTACTTTGTATTCCAAAATGAAAGCTTTGCGAAACTGGTTGCCAGACACCTCCTGGTATCGTGTTGCTTGAAAACCTGCCAAAACTCAAACTGCACAGGTTGAAAGGTTTTTGGTCGCATGCGAGCAAAAGCCTTTCAATCCTCTCACGGACTTATAACACTTACTTCTACGGCGCACCATTAAACGGTCATCCCGGTTAAACCGCCCTATGCCTGCATACTGGCCGCGCACTCATTCTTACCCAGATCCATTATTTCCTGTTCTTTTTCATCAACTTCCAGAAAGCCGGCATTGACTTTACGGATCTCAGCATACACTTCCGGTTGCGGGCGCATATTTTGCTTTATGAAATTGACAAAATCACTTTCTTTTTCTAACCCATAAATATTGGCATTTTTATTCCTGATGCTGCCCATCGTATCGGCAAATATTAGATCCTGATTTGCCTCGCTCCAATCCATATAGTGCCCCGGCAGGATCGTCAGCGCTTGGTTTAAATCGCCGATCCGGGTCTTGAGCGTTCTAAATAGCAGCTTTGACCATTCCGCAACTTTGCCGCCAAGATCGGGACGGCCGATGGATAAAATGAATATGGTGTCTCCGGTGATGAGAAATGTATTGTCGATGAGATAGGACGTACTGCCAGGCGTGTGCCCCGGCATATGTATGGCTTTTATCTTTGGCCCGCCTTTGGAAAATGCATATATTTTTTGATCTTCAACTTTTTCATAGGCAAAGGCCGCGTCTTTGAAATCATTGGCATGTCCAATAATGCCTGCGCCGATTTTCAATAAAAGTTGTTTACTACCGGAAATATAGTCGGCCTGCAGGTGGGTCTCGAAAGATGTAACAATCCTGCAGCCATTTTCATCGGCAAAATTTTGATAAAAATTTGTATTTCTGGATGGATCAAATACCATCATTTCATCATCATAAATTAACCCATAGCTGCAAGACGCTTTCCCCGGGCGAATAAATTGATAAAGTTTATAGTCATCTGCCGAGCTCACCAGCCTGGGTGCCAACATGTTTCCCCAGGATTTTATCCCCGCCTCCAAAAATCGGACGTCCTCAAATCCATGATTTGCAAGAATTTCTGCGACGTATTGGGCAGACCCCTCCCGGGCACATACGATTCGAATGGTTTCACCCCTGGGGACCTTTGCAACGCACGCCTCTTCTTTTTCAACAAATTCGACATAAGGAATATTCAACATCTTTGAAAGGTGCGGTCCTTCAACTTTAAATTGATCAAACTGCTCTTCAACACGAACATCCAATAGCAGAAAGTCATTGCCTTCCGTGGTCACCCATTTGAAAAGATCCTGCGCCGTATAGGATGATACCTCCATGATTTACTCCCTTCACATTTTTTGATGGCCCTATTTTTTTGATGAGGAGCCAGAATGAGGCATTTAGTTACATGAAATTAAAAATCTTTTTTAACGAGATCTTTTTGCGGTCCTGATCGGGTTAAAACAATGGTGCATTGACACACAATGATGCTTTTTTTATAGTCCACTCCATAGCGTAAATTGCGTAATTTCACAACAGGGAGGATCGTATGGATACCAAATTGATCAGGGAGGGGACGCTTTTATGGGAGCCCTCGGATGAATTCATAAAACAGGCCAATATTACAAAGTATCTCAATTGGCTCAAAGAAGAGAAAGGACTCATCTTCGATGACTACAGCCATCTCTGGCAATGGTCGGTAACAGAGATCGAAGATTTCTGGCAAACCCTGTGGGATTTTTTTCAAATAAAAGCGTCAAAACCCTACTCAGAAGTTCTGTCGCAAAGGAAGATGCCGGGAGCCGTCTGGTTCCGGGGATCAGAACTCAATTATGCCGAACATGTATTTCGCAATATGTCTTCCGAGCACCCGGCATTGGTGTTCCAATCAGAGATTCGGCCGTTGGAAAAAGTATCCTGGGCCGAGCTCTTTCACCAGGTCTCATCCGTTGCGACCGCACTGCGCAACATGGGGGTCCAGCGGGGCGATCGTGTTGTGGCTTACCTGCCGAATATACCCCAAACCGTAATCGCATTTCTGGCCTGTGCCAGCATTGGAGCCGTCTGGTCCAGTTGTTCACCGGATTTCGGTACCCGCAGTGTCAATGATCGCTTCAAACAGATTGGCCCAAAAGTTCTCTTTGCGGTGGATGGTTATCAGTATGGCGGTAAAGGCTTTGACTGCCGTCCTGCCGTGTCCAAGCTTCAGCAATCCCTGTCGACACTGGAAAAAACCGTACTTGTACCTTACCTGCAAACGGATGCGGGCACTGGGGGCTTGAACAACACCTTGCTGTGGCAGGAGCTTTTGAATGAAGGCGGTGAACTTGTTTTTGAACAGGTCCCATTCGACCATCCGATCTGGGTGTTATACTCCTCGGGTACCACCGGATTGCCAAAAGCTCTGGTTCATGGCCAGGGCGGCATTTTAATAGAATTCATGAAATTTCTGGGTCTGCATGTAGATATTAAACCGGGGGACACCTTTTTCTGGTTCAGTACCACCGGATGGGTCATGTGGAATATTGTTCAGGGAAGTCTGCTCAGGGGTGCAACTGCTGTTCTTTATGATGGAAGTCCCGGACATCCCGATATGGATGTGCTGTGGGAACTTGCAGCCAAGGCGGGCATAAACACGTTTGGTACCAGCGCTGCATACCTCACGACTTGTATGAACCAGAGTATGGAACCCGGTAAGAAACACGACCTGAGCAAATTGAAGGCTGTCGGTTCAACCGGTTCTCCCCTGGCACCGGAAGGTTTCAGGTGGGTATACGAACGGGTCAAAAAAGATGTATTGATGGGATCCACCAGTGGCGGCACGGATCCATGTACGGGGTTTTTGGGATCGTGCCCCTTGCTGCCTGTCCGGGCCGGCGAGCTTCAATGCCGCTGTTTGGGTGTCAGTGCCCAGGCCTATGACGAAAACGGTACCTCCCTTATTGGGGAGGTTGGAGAGCTGGTTATCACCGAACCCATGCCGTCCATGCCATTGTATCTTTGGAAGGATCCGGAAAATCAACGCTATTTAGAAAGCTATTTTGATATGTATCCCGGCATATGGCGGCATGGCGATTGGGTCCGCATAAATCCATCCGGAAGCGGTGTAATCGTCGGCCGATCTGATTCGACCATCAATCGCATGGGCGTTCGCATGGGCAGCAGTGAAATCTACGCTACCGTGGAAGATCTGCCGGAAGTGGTTGACAGCCTGGTTGTGGGACTGGAACTTCCCGGAGGCCACTATTGGATGCCGCTTTTTGTGGTCCTTGATAAAGGCCTAAAACTGGACAATACTATCAAAACAAAAATAAACGATAAAATACGCCGCACCTTATCGCCGCGCCACGTGCCGGACGACATATTTGCCATCACGGACGTCCCCCGAACCCTGAACGCCAAAAAGTTAGAAGTGCCGGTGAAGAAAATTCTATCCGGCAGCCCGCTGGCAAAGGCAGTGAATGTCGACTCGATGAGCAATCCCCAATCCATCGACTATTTTGTGGAGTTGGCTGGCAAAATTGATAAAAAAAGCTAGAAGCTATCTCGACAATACATCTAACGCTCAATGACGGTGTTGCCCCGCATAGCGGGATTCAGCGTCAATTTCATTACATTAAGGTGCATCACGGACCTCCTCTAAATGCTCACATAATGCAGGGTTGAGCCCGTTGGCCCGTTAGCCCGTTGGCCGGTTAAAACATAAAAAAAGAAGGTTGCCGAACGGTCTTCGGGCCAGGTCCCTCGCGTCTCTCTGCATGCAAATTCGGTTATCATTAGGTAATTTCTGATTATAAAATGTCAAGGGTGTCAGTCTTTTAGTTCCATAGATTTTTGAGTACCTGAAATTTGCACGAGTCGGAGGATTTCATTTGCAAGATTCAAGTAACAATTCGGTCCCTGTAACTCACCTTGACTTTTTGTTTCACATTTTCTAATTTATAAGATAGTCTTTTCCAGCATAAGCTGAAATTCCTCTTGAATTGCATCCGCTCAGCTGTCTCTTCGTTCGATTTTGAACTTTACTTCCTCGCTGGCACGATCAAATCTGCTTTACTTTCACGATAATAAAAACAGGAAGATATAAGTTGCGGAAAAACTACAAATCAAAAATCAGGATTTTAACATTCTTTACGTTATTAATTCTCCTACCGGCCCTTTTGTTTGCCGGCAAAACTACTGAACTTTCAAAAAAAGCTTCCAATTTAAAAATTGGGATGTCTCGAAATTCTGTAATCACACTTCTTGGCCCTCCTACCTGGGCTATGATTCCGGGGGACGCGTATGATTTTACCCTCCCGGATCCAAGAATAAAGCTCGAACTCTATTGGAAAAATCCAGGATGTTCACCGGTAATCGTCCAGTTTAATGCCAGATATAAGGTAACCGGTTGGGATGAAGGGCGTATTTATTGCGGCAAGGACGCTTATCTATTTGAGCCGGCGGAAGATAACTTGTGCGATAAACCCAATAGGGAAAAATATTGCAAGTGATGTGATCTCTTTTATGTGACATTCACTTCACATGACCGGGCCTATCTTTTTGTGTAAAAAGGGGGACGGGCATACGATTATGTGTTTTATAAATAATCGACAGAGATATTACGGCTAAGCAAAAGAAGGTGGTGTGTTTGATCCCGAAAACTGCTGTGATTTGTTGCTGCCCGAGAGCTTGGGGGGTTTGTTATTAATAAATATATTATGTCTAATTTACATACTAGAAACGCATAACCGTATGCCCGTCCCCTACTTCTGGATTTTTTTAATCGAGTGGTTTTTTTACCGGACTTGAGCACCTTCGGTCACGACCGAAACCGTGCAGGCAGCTTTCGATGATACAAGCTGCGCATTCTCGCCGGGGGAAGTTTTGGTTTTTCTCTCGTGGCCTCGTTTTTTTTCAGCATCTGAACATGCCATGATTATATGATCGACTTTCTCCTGGCGGGCCACCCTGAGAATCTCCACCCAGGGAATGCCACCGTCTATAATAAAATCGATTTTGCAGGGAGATCGGTTATCCAGGTCGCACAAATAAAAATCGCTCAATTTGCACTTAAATTTCTCTATGACGTCATCCGTCATACATATATCGCCGTCTTCGGTCATTAAGATACCACTATAGCGGTGTCGGGGTTCGATGATGTGCAAAATAATTAAACGCGCCCCGTGATGCGCTGCCGTATCCAGGGCCACCGAAAAAGCGTATCTGGATGCCGGACAAAACGCGGCACAAAACAAGATAGTTTCATACCTATCATCTTTTGTCTTCATAGGCTTTGACCATCCGGTCTACTTCATTCTGGATAAAGCGGATATGGGCGTTGACCTCTTTGGGCGTCATTACAGGGATATCCCTGGATAGACCCATCAATTTTTCATGGCTGAGGTCGATGGTCTTGTGGATCATAAACTCGTCGACATCGTCGTTATTCAACAAACACCCGCATCCACTGACAGCGCCTGTGAATTCACCCTCAATAAAAACCGGTACAACCAGTTTCATCAACCCGGCATCACATCTTTCCATAACCGGTTGATGTGTAAGCGCCGCTTGGGCGGCAATATTTTGATGGGCCAGGGCACATATGAAGTTTTGCCCTTTTTGATTGGATTTGATAACCGGACAAAGTTTGTTGGCCCACTTTTTAAAATTCGTGATGCGCACACCGGCATCATCGAACACGGATGCGTTCAATCCGGTGCAATCGTTGATTTTCTTCTCGAGTTCGATCCAATTTTCCAAAGCTGCGATGTCGGTAAGATTCATATTTTTGCTCCTGATTTCATGAATTCGTTATGATTCGGGTGATACCCTTAGTTTTGCGATCCAGACGATGTTTTTGGAATTTCCTTTGGTATACGTATGCTGAAGCAGGAACCCTGTCCGGGTTTGGATACTACCTTGATGGTACCGCCGTGTTGCTGGATAATTTGATGGGTGACAAACAGACCGAGACCCGTACCCCTGTTTCCTTTTGATGAGAAAAACAGGGTAAACAGGTTTTCCTTTGTCTCTCGATCCATCCCGATCCCGTTGTCATGCACTTCAAATATAAGGTGTTGTTTTTCCTGTTTTACAACAAATGTAATTTTATGAAGTTTATCGAATGTATCTTCGACGCATGCATCCAGGGCATTTTCCAATATATTGATCAGTGCGGTTCGGAGTGCTCCGCTGTCGATTTCAAATTCACCCACCGAAGGATCGAAATCACTTACAAATTCAATGCCCTGCCCCTGGACCTTGGGCTCTATCACAAAGTATATATCCTGGGCGAAGCTCAAAATATCAATGCGCTCTATTTTCAACTCTCGCTCTTTAGCGAAATAAAGTATATCCAAAACTAATTTACGGATGCGTGCAATGACGGTTCGCACGGCTTCCCAACCTTCTTGAATTCGCTCCTGATCTTCCTTGGCAAATCCCGTATCAACGAGGTACATGCCGCCATCCAAACCGGCCAATAGACCTTTTATACCATGGGATATCGAGCTTATTTTAAGACCCAAAGAAGACAGATTGTCCTGCAATTGTCGGATCTCGGTGATATTGGTGGATATCTCCATTACCTGGGTGATTTTCCCGGCAGCGTCTCGCAGGGGAGCGGTCCACACAAGTACATTATACTGTTCACCGGTTTTGGACGTGACCACCAGCTCTGTATGGTGTGATTTTCCGTCTTCAAAGGTTTTGGCCACCGGACAGTTGGGACAGGGCTCGCCCCGGTGTTTGTAGACTTCATAACAATGTGATCCAATCTTATGATCAAAATCATCTTTAAATCGCCTGTTTGACGCCGTAAGTCTGAATTCTCTGTCCTGAACCGATATATAACAGGGCACCTCATCAAAGAGTTGCTGATATTTCTGCTGGGTGTTGCGCAGCTCCTGGCGCAGGCGTTGGACTTCGGCGATGTCGGCAACAATTTCGACCACCAGCTCTACCTCCCCCGCCTGGTTGCGAATGGGAGCGGTATGGACAATAACAGGGACCTGCTGGCCGTTAAGATATTTGACGACCGCCTTGCCCCGTTGTCCGCTGGCGGTTTTAAAGGTTTGTTCAACCGGATACTCAAAATCTCCATCCGTTGATTGCACGTAGATGTCCCGGCAGTCATGGCCGATTTTATCACCGAGTCGTTTCTGGTAGAGTTGATTGATGGCCACGACCTTAAGCTCCCGATTATGAATCGATACAAAACAGGGCATCTCGTTGAAGTATTTTATGCCCCCTTCGAGATCACCGGCAATGTTCTTCAAGGCCGAAGAGAAGAGATCCAGGGTCTGCCCCACTGCGGCCTGTCGTTCGGCCTCCACGAGCTTGGCTGATTTTTCACGGACCAGGGCTTCAAGATTTTCGGTGTATTCCCGTAATTTTTGCCGCGTTTCGATTTTGTCATGGGCTCTGCTGAGTGCGATTTGAAGCACATCATCGTTGATCGGCTTGGTGACGAAATCAATGGCCTGGTATTTGAGACTTTCTATGGCCAGATCCATATCCCCATGGCCGGTGATCATAATTACTTCGGTATCAGGGTTCTCGCTTTTTATGGTCTTGAGCAGTTCGATACCGTCCATGCCCGGCATCTTTATATCGGTGAGGACAATGGGAGGGGATTGACTGCGGAAGATCTTGAGGGCTTCCTCACCGTTTTCTGCGGTAAACACTTTATAGCCGATGTCGGATAAAGCTATATTGAGTACTTTGCGGATACCTGCTTCGTCATCGACAATTAATAATTTTTTATTCATAATTGATTGTCATTGATGGTAATTAAACGTTTGCTACATACGAAAATTTTGTACAGAATGAATTGCTTCTTAGATTTCCTACCCGATAGTATTTTTGACAATTCCTATTAATTTTTCAGGATCAAATGGTTTTTTAACAAAGGCCACCGCATCTTTGATGGCATGGTCGCCGTCAATCCCGCTGACCACGATAACCGGCGTATCCTTTAATAGCTTGTCCTTTCTAAGCTTACGGTAAAATCTGGGACCCCATTCACCGGGCATCTGCAGATCAAGACAAATCAGATCGGGATTTTCTTTTTTGACTGCCTCCAGTCCTTCCATACTGCTGGTGGCGCTGCAAGTGGCATACCCATTGTCACTGAAAATCGCGGTAAGATAATTAACGATCATAGGATCATCATCTATAATGAGAATCTTTTTTGGCATGGTTCTCCTCACTTTAGCGTATAATATATTGAAATTTAAATTAAATAGTGAAAATATGGCTATCATTTTATGTGGCATTCACCACACATAACCGGACCTTCCTTTTTTTCCAGGTGACAGCCTTTACAATTTGTATGGTAGGCCTTGCGCAAACCCAACAGGTTGCCGGAACCCTTTTTCTCATGGCAATCTGCGCATTTCGAGTCTTCGGAAGATTCGTCTGCCAATTTTTCTCCGTCTTCATAAATATGATGACACTCATTGCATTCCTCAATTTGGGCAGCCTCATTGTGTTCGTCATGCCGGAATACCGAGGGTGTGCGCATCGGATTATCAAAAACGCTATTGTCAACAATGGCCATTTCCTCCTGGGAGTATCCCGCTAGTGCCGCTATTCCTGAAAACAGTAAGATTGCAAGCAAAGACAGTTTGGTTTTATGCATCCTATTTCTCCTGAGATATTATTGCGGTTTTTCCATGACTTCGTACAGGATATCACCGATAAATTTAATATCCATACCCAGTCCGTAATGATGATTAATGTCTTCCAGACCACTGTGACAGTTGTGACAGGGTGCGATCAGGACTTTTGCACCCCTGGACTTAACGGCAAATAATTGTTCAGCCTTTATGCGGTTGCCGTTCATGCGTGTCATTTTATAGGGCGGACCACAGTTGATGACACCACCACCGGCGCAACAACAGTAATTATGTTCACGGTTGGGGTGCATCTCGATCAGGTTTTCACAGATGGAATTTACAACATAACGGGCCTTTTCGGCAAGTCCGCCGCCCCGAATCACATTGCAGGGGTCGTGGAGGGTGACGGGCGTCTCGAATTTTTTGACAATCTTGATTTTTCCTTCCTCAAGCAATTCATGATAGAAATCAATGGCATGGACAATGGGAATGGGCGGCATGCGCCAACCCAGCCAGCGGTTGCCCATGTCATAAACCGATCGAAAGGCGTGACCGCATTCACCCATGACAATCCGTTTAACCCGCAGTCTGGCGGCCGTTTCGAAATGGGCCCGTTTGACACGCCCCATGATTTCATTGTCACCGGTATACATGGCCATATCGCTGTTGTCCCAGCCGGGGGTGGCAGGCATGGTCCAGTTAACGCCGGCAACATCCATCAAGACCGCGGCCTGATAGATTAACTGCGCCTGAAACTTGGGTTCCGGGCCGATGACCGAGTACATGATGTCGGCCCCTTCTTTTTCAATGGGGATGCGCAGGGTCGGTATTTCAGCCTGGGCCTCTTCTTCCTGCCACTGCAGCGTATCCGGCCATTCATCTTCCTTGACCCACATCTGGTTCATGGTAACCGCATGGCTGTGGGCCGTATCCTGAATATACAGGGGGGTTATGCCCAGCAGATGACAGATTCGACGAACGGTCAGCATCATATAGGCGATGTCTATACCGAACGGACAGTACATTGCACAGCGTTTGCAGGCGTTGCACTCGGTGGAAGCAATCTGGGAAGCGCGCTTCATGAATTCGGCGCTCACCTTTCCTTTGTTTTTTAGCATTTCCCACAGGGTCTGTTTGACTTTGCCCACCGGTGAATAGCGGGGATCATTATCGTGTGAAAGATAATAATGGCAGGCCTCGGAGCACAACCCGCAATGGATACAGGTATTGACATAGGCTTTAAGGCGTGCGCCGGATTCCCCTTTTAATACCCTGTTGATTGCTTTTTCAATTCGCTCCTCGGTCAGATTTTGTGCACCGATTTCGAGACCTTCGTCAACGATTATCTTATCGACTTCTTTAGCAGGCTCTGCCATGATTTTAATTCCTTTTTTGTCTAAACTGTTTTTCTTGGACCACAGAACACCGAACAAGCAATTATGAATGTCCAATTACTTAATATCCACATTAGATTTTTTACTTCGGCGTTCGATATTCGAAATTCTAAAAAGTGGTTAACCACTCTAAACTAAATGACATTGTTACTTGAAAGATAATCAATAATGTTAACCGCACCTCTATTTACCAGTCCCTGGCATGTCTTATTCCTCCAAATTCCGAACCCATGTAGCTCCTGGTCAGCGGTGCAATCAGCATATGACTCAAACGGGTAAACGGAATCGCTACCAGCATTGGTTGTACGCAAAGAAACCCGTAATAAAGGGCGCTGCAACGATCGCCAGGATGATGTAATCCGAGGCGGAGGTAACATACTGAACCTCAGGCTTTACCAGACGCCGGACAAGGAAAAAGACACAACCGAAAACAACGATAAGGGTCATGATTTCAGCGGCACCCTCCGGCAGGGTCCACCAGCTGACATTCCAGGATTCGTCTACCAGAGTCACATGGGCCAGCAGAAAAATCGGGGTCAGCAGCAAACAAATGTGAAAGGCAAACGTGACGATGGTCAAGACCGGATGCCTTTTCATATTCTCGGTGGCAAACGGCGTGCTCCAGCGCAGAATAGAACGCAGACCGTATTTCAAACTCATATAAGAATAGATAAATCTCTCTTTTTTATGAACCAGTGCGATCAGGCTGATAAGCCGGTAAAGGCTGCCGCCGATAAAAATAATAAACGCTACCCAGGCGAGTGGACCGCTCACAAAATTGTATAAACTGTGCATGAAACCCCCTTTTTAGCGCAGGACATCCTTCACAGAAATGACACGCCGGGTATACATGTCGCCCTGTAAAGTCCGCAGAAGAATTTTGTCTCCATCGAGGTTGAATACAGGATCCCAGATCGCATCGCACGCCTGGTCCCACAGTTGATCATTTACGGCAATAGTGTATTTGCCGTTTTTTTCGACTTTTAGGGCAACATCACGATTGTTGGGACCAAAGACCGGCTTCCAGGCCATATCGAAGGTATTTTTCCAAACCGCGCCATCGATGACAACCATCCATTTCATGCCTTCTTTGGCAAGCGCCGCAACTCGCCTGCTGTCCGGGCTGAACACGGCATCGGTCACTAAATCTCCAAACGTGACCGACCAGGGCTTGCCGTCAACCGCAAGGGTCCACCGGCCGAATTTAGGGGCAACGATGGCCGCCAGTTTGTTGCCGTCGGGGCTGAACATCGGATGCCAGAGCTGAACGAATTTTCGATCCCAGATAATCTGGCCGTCCCGGGCCATAAACCACTTGCCGCCGGTCCTCACCGGAGCGACAACTGCACCATTGTTGGGATCAAAGACCGGCTCCCAGACACAGTCAAATGTCTGCTCCCAGGGCTGGCCGTTTACGGCAATCGTGTAATCATAAAGGTTCAGTCGAACTTCGGCAGCCAAATTCTGACCATCTGAGCTGACCGCCATTTTCCAGACATTGACAAACCGCTTATCCCAGGCATTGCCGTTTAGGGCAGCGCTAAAAACGCCCTTCTGGAATTTGTGGATTTCGCCTTCACCGAAGGCCGCCACTTGAACTGCCGCAGCGGTTTGGGTGCCATCAGGGCTTAAGGTAGGATTTGTCATATTGGAAAAAGTATTATCCCAGGCAACACCATTTAAGGCCATGCAATAGGTCATGTCCTGCTGAACCGCTACCCCAATGTTTTTGCCGTCCGGACTAAACATCAAGTTCCACACATATCCGAATTTATTATCCCAGGGGGTTCCGTCTACGGCTACCGTCCATTCGCCCATTTCCGACACCAACGCGGCCAAACGACCATCAGGGCCAAACCGCAGATTCCAAATTTTATCAAATACGGGTTCCCACACAGTGCCGTTGGCACACACATTGAATTCGCCCTCAGCCAGGTTGACGATGGCTGCAATTTTTTCTCCATCCGGGCTTACATAAGGCTCTTCAACCCAGTTGAATTTGTCTTTCCATTGGTTGATGTCAGCGATCGATTTTTCGCCGAGCTCCCAATCCCAGCCACTCCTGTAATGCATTATCTTTTCTCCTTTTCGCTCTTTATGAAATTTTCGATTTTACAGGGTTCTGCCGTAAGTCACTTCTCAAAAACGCAAAAATAATTATTAAGGGCCTAATAGATGTTTTGTAAGCCTCAGAAGTTCATCGGCTTCCGGGGGCTTTTCCATGTAGGCCTCGGGTTCCGGTACGGGATTCTCCAGTCGCACGTTCAACATTTTCAGATAATGGGAAAATGTTTTTTGGGCCACGGCGGATAACATGATAACCGGTATATCCTTGAACATGTTGTCGGTCTTTCCGGTGATACCATCCGGGCCTTGCGGAGGCCTTCCTTTCCATCGCTGGTCATGACCGGCTGATATCCGCTTGTCTCCAATAAAGTGGAGATAAAGATTCTCATATCCAGCTCATCATCGACGACAAGAATCTTCTTCTTTTGCATCGGACAACCTCTTCATCTGGACCGCTGGACACCCATATCGATTAAGTCTCTAAAGCCACTTTGTCGGGATGATTTACACTGGCTACCGGACAGGCGGCCCGCAGAACGACCTGTTCTACCGTGCTGCCGAGCACTGCCTGATCGGGATCGATTTCTCTTGTGTGATGGGCCATGACAATCAAATCCCCGAGTTTTTCACGGGCAAACTTTAATATTTCGACATAGGGCGTCCCTTCGCGGACCTCGACATCATAATTATCAAAACCGTTCATCTTGGACACATATCGCTTTTCGATTTTGTTTCGGGCATCTTGGATCATGGTTTCAATCTCTTCCTGACCTTTGACCGATCCAACACTACCGGCATTGATATCGCAGGCATGAAACAGGTGCAGCCGGGCGCCGACCGTTTTGGCAAGCTTGAAGGCAAAGAGATAGGCCGAATCAGCCGCTTTTGAAAAATCGGTTCCGAAGACAATGTTTGAAAACAATTTCCAGCAGGTCGTGCAGGGTCTGCTGATGATGACCACCGGACAGCGGGCGGCTTTGGCCACCTTTTGCATGGTGCTCCCGACCACATGTCTGTAGCGTGCGGCCCCGATGTCTTCTTCCCGGGTGTGGGCCCCCATGATAATAAGATCGACATCATTTTTGCGCGCCATTCTCAGAATCTCCCGATGGGGAATACCGACGGTCGCATCGATAATCGTTTCCGTGTTGTCATCCAGCAAAGAATCATAGGTATTTTTGATCTCCTCTTTAACCCACTCGGTATAATCCGGATCCTGTTCCTCGACTTCTCCCGTTCTGGCATCCACGATAAATGGGCTGAAGCCCCGGGTCGGATAGCCCAGTACGTGAAAGACATATAGCTGAGCGTCCCATTTCATGGCTAGATCAAAGGCGACTTTGGCTGCATTATCACAGGTGGGAGAAGCGGTTGTCGCAAAAAGTATTTTCTTAAACATGGGTCACCTCCTTATGACACACTGATCCGGAGTACCATGGAAACTGAGCTCCCATGCGACCCCGTCGATAAATTCAAATAGTGTAAAGACCGTATCAAACTCGAATATGTCCACCCGATCTCCAAAAACGACGTGCTTGAGTTTTCCAAGCTTAAGGGGCAGATCCAGCAGATTCGGCAGTTGGATTGATTTGATATCAATGGTTTCACCAGCGCACATTCCGTTTAATGAATGGTATATTTCCAGGCGCTTTTCAGGCGAACCGATCATCTCCACTGTTTTTGAGAACTCGAGATGTTCAACCCCGGCAAACTCACATCCACTTTTGGGGCACGTGCGGTACTGTTCCTGGTAGGCAGACAGAAAGGCATTCAACTCGGCAAGCATTGGATAACACTCCAGCAGTTCAAAGAAACTTCTCAGACTAAATTCCTCATCAAGGAGGATTTGAAATCCGAGAAACGGCAGCGGTCCGGATTCTGAGATTACCCCGTTATGATCGATTGACCCATTTGTTTTCAGTCCAATGGTATTCATTTCTATTTAATACGCCTCAGTATGATAACGGCTGAATTTTATAGATGGCACGTTGCATAAGGCCGATGTTAAAGCCTTTATGAGCAGGAACTGTGCCATAAATGGCATGCATAAGGATTTAAGTAGGTTATCTGTATCGTCCGCGGGATCTCATTTTTATCGATTCAAACACTGCGTTGCATTTATGCAACATATAAATGCAACAGGTGGGATGGGCCGCGGCGTGATGCGGTATGTTAATTTTTAATTTATATAATAATAACAAATAAATATAATTTTTAGTGCAATCGCTTAGGAACAGCGGAAAGAGTGTTGCAGGGCGGGAATACAAATCGCAACATTTTGAAACATATGTTGCAACTTAATATTTACAGAATGAAATCACCCAAAAGCCAGGGCATTATTTGGACAATGGACCGTTTTTAATCAGCGGTGCTCGCCATCACAAAGAAATATCGTACTTTTTCATCTTGCGCCACAGGGTGGTGCGATTCATGTTGAGCGCCCGGGCGGTTTCGGCCCGATTCCAATGATATTTTTTCAGCATGGTAAGGATCACATTTTTTTCGCTGGATTCGATTTCTTGATCAAGATTGAGCGCCCTTTTTGGGTCAGCCTCATGATCGCCGGCGGGTTCTTGAAACGAAACCGGCAGGTGCCGGCGTTCAATAATTTTATCCTGGCAAACAATCAAGGCATGCTCGATGATGTTTTCAAGCTCTCTGACGTTACCGGGATAATCGTGGTTCAAAAGAACTGCCATGACATCTTCCGACAATTTTTCAGCCCGTATATCTCTGGCGGTACCAAACCGTTTGAGGACATGGGAAATAAGCAACGGAATATCACCTTTTCTGTCTTTTAAAGGGGGTAAGTCAAACCGCATCACATTCAGGCGGTAAAATAGATCGTCGCGAAACCGTTTTTCCTTTACAAGCTGCTCCAGCATCTGGTTGGTGGCGGTAATAATGCGAACATCCACCTTTGTTGTTTTTCTGCTGCCCAGGGGATAAAATTCTTTGTCTTCCAGGACACGCAGCAGTTTGGCCTGCAGCGCCAGGGGCAGATCACCGATTTCGTCCAGAAATATGGTGCCGCCATCTGCTTCCTGAAACCGGCCGGGCTTGTCAGTATCCGCCCCGGTAAAGGCCCCCTTGACATATCCGAACATCTCAGATTCCAGCAGGTTGTCCGGCAGGGCCGCACAATTGACTTTGACCAGGGGCTTATTGGAACGCAAGCTGGTGCTGTGGATAACCTTTGCCAACACATCTTTGCCGGTCCCGGTAGGCCCCTCGATGAGCACGGTGGCATCGCTGGCAGCAACCACCGGTAGGGTTTCAAAAATTTTTTGCATGGCGGGATCCTTACCCACCATATCATAATATGTGTAACGATCGCTTATGGCACTGTTTAGCTGATACATCAGGGAAAGATCAGAGATAGTGGCCAATCCCCCGACAATACGGTTTTCTTCGTTTTTTAAAGCCATATAATTGGCGCGAATCGGTATGGCCTGGCCTTGACGCGTTTTTAATTCTCCATCCTTGTTTGAACGGGCCATTCCATCCGCTATGGTTTCGGTCAGTAATGGTATGTCCTCACCGGCATCTTGGCCGAATATGGCATTGCAGGATTTGCCCAGGACGTCACTGCGCTCGTAGCCGGTGATTGTTTCAGCCATTGTATTGAAAAACGTTACATGACCACCGCAGTCAACCGTGAGAACACCAATATCAAGGTTGTCGAGAATGAGTTTCAACCGGCGGTCATCGTGCCCCACACGCTCAATAAGGTCCTTTAAAGCCGAATGATCCTGGAAAACTTCGATACAACCCTGTATTTCCTTGTCCGGACCATAAACGGGCGACACGATTTTTGAAATGTTGCGCTTTTCCCGGCGCGGGTGATTTTTGGCAACACGACGGGCTGCCGGTTCCGGCTCGGGTTCTGCTGCTTCGTAGAACTTACAATCGCCGCCGCATAAATCCTCCAGCAAAAACTGGTAACAATATCTTCCCTTGAGGTCTGAGGCGGTGTATCCTGTTATTATCTCTGCAGATCGGTTGGCATCCAGTATTTTACGATCCGGCGCTATAATCATTACCCCCATGGAAAAATAGTCAAATATCTTACCGAGCTGACTGTATTTTAAAACAATATCATGCATCACGGGTGTCCGATTTGGGGTTTTCAGGCAGCCTCAAGATAAACCTGGACCCGGATCCCTTGCGGGATTCGAATTCAATACTCCCATTATGTTCATCCACGATCTTTTTGGTGATCATCAATCCGATACCGGTCCCCTGGGCACCTTTGGTGGTAAAAAAGCTCTGAAATATCTTTG
>CAMYNZ010000095.1 GCA_947259865.1 uncultured Desulfobacterales bacterium
ATGGATTCAAATTCACCGATTTTTGATGGCTGACGTTGCCAGAAAATCTGCCCGTTCATTTCCTTCTAGACCCACATGGCCTTTAACTTTTATTAACTTTATGTTTTTAAAAGTTGACATCAATTTTTTAATCGACATGATCAATTTCTGATTTTTTTTGGCTTTCCATCCCAGAACCAGGACACCATAGGCATACTTGCTGTCGGTAAAAATCCGCACCGGCAAATCTTTTTTTTTCAGTTCCAGCAGGCCGATTCTGATAGCCTCCAGCTCTGCGACGTTGTTGGTCGCATTACCAATAAAATTAGATATTTCCTTTTGGTGGCTTCCGAAACGCAGCAGCACTCCAATCCCCGAGGGACCGGGATTTCCGGATGATGCGCCATCCGTATAAATACTGACGGTATCCTGTCCTTTTGGTTCCTGAGTGTCCGATAGGGATTCAGTGGCCGGCAATTTTTTTTTAAGGGGTGGTGGGCTCGGTGCTGTCTGACTTTCGGTTTGTGAATTGTCGATCGGCCGAACGCTGGTGGAGTGCACCCAATACTCATAATCCTGAGCCAGCTGATATTTGATCAGGTATTTACCATCTTTAACCATAGGTTTTTCTTCATCATCCACGGCCACCCAAACCTTGTTCTTCTTAAAACGCATCCGTTGCCAGTTGCGCTTGTCTGTGTCCGGTTTCGAATTTTCTGCCATAGTAGCACTGAAATTATTGGCGAAACACACCCTTGGCCCCGTTAAGCGTTCGGGAGAAGCCGCCTCTAAGAGACAGCAGTGTGCATAGTCTTTGCCTCGATCAACAAATACAGGGTGCTTGTTACACGATCCTTGAGGCCTAAAACTCTATGTTAAATATTCCGAATTATCAAGAATCCAGCATCCAGTATCAGCTCCCTATATTCATACTTTGACCCGTAAACACCCCCAAAGTTTGTGGTTATGGCATTGCCGCTCGCCTGCAAGGGTTTAATATAAATAAAACTTTCGGCTAATTTTTTTGAATTCATCGAGTTCCGCTTGCCAGGAGGCCGTTATCTCAGCCAAATTCTCACCTGCTTCAACTTGTTTTCGTATCTTTTTGTCGCCGATAATTAGGTCAATGGGCAGGCGTTTAAATTCATACTCATAGGGTGGCGATTTCCATTCAAACTCACCGCTGTGATTTCGAATGACTGCCTGCAGCAATGTGAGACCGGCCAGGTATGGCCGGAACTCACGCCGATCGGTGACATGGATTTGGCATCCATGGCAGAGCTGATCTTGCCATTTGTCCGCGGTGGGTTCAAATGCAGTCTGGCGCAGCTGGGCGCCGGTTAATTCAATACATCCTGCATCTGATAATAACTGTTGCGGATCCACGAAGGGGGCGCCGAAAACTTCAAACGGTTGCGCAGTACCCCGACCCTCAGAGATATTGGTGCCCTCCCACAATACCTGACCCGGATAAACCATAGCGGATACGGGTGTCGGCAGATTGGGGGAAGGTGGAACCCAGTGCAGCCCTGTATCCAAGTAATACATCCCGCGGTTCCAGTTTTTCATCGCCACGACTTCGAGGTCGCATCCGATTTCGAATCGACGATTGAAAAGCAGCGCAAGTTCACCAATGGTCAAGCCATGCCGCATCGGAATCGGGAAGCGCCCTACGAAAGAAGTGCAATCCGGTGCCGTGCAGTTTCCCTCAACAATTTCACCACCAATCGGGTTTGGCCGGTCAAGAACCAGTATTTTTTTACCGAAACGTCTGGCGGCTTCCATACAATAGGACATGGTGTAAATAAAAGTATAAACACGCGTGCCGGCATCTTGCAAATCGATGATGAGCGCGTCTATCGGTTCAAACGTCTGTCGGGTGGGCTTCCGGGTGCGACCATAAAGGCTGAATACCGGCAGCTGGAGCAGCGGATCAATCGTATCCTCGGACTCGACCATATTGGCTTGCCTGTCTGCCAGAAACCCATGTTGAGGTGAGTATAAGGCCCACAGTTTACCCGGAATTCGTTGGTTGATCAACACGCGAGCATGGCGAAAATCCTTGCCGATCGAGGCCGGATTGCTTAATAGGCCCAGCCGAAGATCGAAAATCCATTGGGGGGGTGATTCTAAAAATGTCTCCAGGCCTGTCTTTACTTAAAACATGATTACTCATAACCTTTGGGGGGTTACAGTCAATTGAAAAGGCAAAACTGTATGTGGACCCCTTATGCATGAGTTTGCATCTTGCCATGGCGGGACTGATGATTTATGTAGCGACCGTATCAAAAAACTTCCCAGCCCCTAGAATAATGTCAACCCCTTTTTTTGAAAGGCTTGACAAAAACGCAAATAAAAAATACAAATATCGATTGCATTTTAATCGAATCGGTGGTCGCCGATCGGATTTGAGTATCCGTTATTTTGGAATTGGATTTTGGGCATCAATCTTGAGGGAATCGTTGTCATTGTCGGCAACTACGGTAGCGGTAAGACCGAAGTTTCGATCAGCCTCGCAGCAAACAAAAGGCGCGAGGGTATCGATGTTAGGGTAGCGGATCTCGATCTTGTCAACCCATATTTCCGGACGCGTGAGGCCCGCAAGCCTTTGAAAGCACTCGGCATTGACGTTGTATTGCCGGCCGAAAACTATCTTCAGGCCGATCTCCCGATTTTAAATCCCGCCATTGCAGGGATGATCCGCCGGCCGACCCAAATGACCATTATTGATGTGGGGGGCGATGATGTTGGCGCCACCGTGCTGGCCAGCCTAGCGGATGCGTTTAGGGGTAAACCCTACCATATGCTTCAGGTTGTCAACCCCATGCGCCCGTTTACCGATACCGTGACGGGTTGTATGAAAATTCGCAGGGAGATAGAAGCTGCATCCAAGATGACAATCAACGGCCTGGTCGCTAATCCCAACCTGATTGATGAAACCAGGCCCCAAGATATCTCTCGCGGATTTGAATTGGTGAAAAATTATTCCAAAAAAAGCGGATTGGGTCTGTATTTCATAGCCATAACGACGGATTTGTTAACAGAAATCGATGCAAATCAGTTTGAATGCCCTATTTTACCGATCCAAAGACAACTAGTTCCACCCTGGAAAAAAGCCGAAAAATTATATTGAGGAGTTTAACCCTATGGCATATAAACATTTTATCGAAAACGACAGATGCAAAGGTTGTGGGTTGTGCGTGACCGTTTGTCCCAAGAATGTTCTGGAGATTTCGGACAAGGTGAATACCAAAGGATATTTCCCGGCATTTCAGGCAAGACCGGATGATTGTATTCACTGTGCCCTGTGCTGTACCATGTGCCCGGATGTGGCCATAACCATCACCGAGACTGCTGAAGAAAAAACAGAACAGGACTAAGCGGAGGTATTGATCATGGCGAAAGTATTGATGAAAGGAAACGAAGCCATTGGCGAAGCGGCAATCCGGGCGGGGTGCTTGAACTATTTTGCTTATCCGATTACCCCTCAGTCGGAGGTTGCCGAGTATCTCTCTCGCAGATTGCAAGAAGTCGGCGGGGTATTTTTACAGGGCGAAAGCGAAGTTGCGGTGTCGTACATGATTTTAGGTGCTGCAGCTGCCGGGGAGCGGGTTTTTACCACCTCTTCAAGCCCGGGTATCAGCCTGATGGGTGAAGGCATCAGTTACATTATCGGTGACCAACTTCCGGCTGTATTTATAAATATTATGCGGGGGGGACCGGGTTTGGGGGGTATATTGCCATCCCAGGCCGACTATCTGCAGGCAACCAAGGGAATAGGACATGGGGATGGCCGGATGCTTGTCATGGCGCCTGCCAGTGTGCAGGAAGCCGTCGAAATGGTTATGCGGGCATTTCCGCTGGCTGAAAAATATCGTAATCCGGTGATGATTTTGGGTGACGGACTAATCGGGCAAATGATGGAACCGGTTGAATTCAGGGATGACCTTAAAACCGAACCACTCAAGAAGGATGAATGGGCCACCAACGGGATGGATACCCGCAAAAGCAATACCCGCAACCTGATTCGGTCACTTTTTTTGGAACCGGAAGTTCTAAACCAGCACAACCTGGTTTTAAAGGCTAAATATGATCGCATGAAAAAAGAAGAGATCCGGTATGAAGCCTACAACGCGGAGGCCGAATACAAAGTGTTAATTGTCAGCTACGGCACAATGAGCAGGGTGTGTCGAACTGCCATTGACGAATTAAAAGCCGATGGATTGGAAGTAGCCATGATAAGACCGCAAATCGTTTTTCCTTTTCCGGAAAAGGCTGTTGAAGAGGCTGCTGCAAAAAATAGTTGCCGGGCAGTGGCAAGTATTGAAATGAGCATGGGACAGATGGTGGAGGATGTGGAACGATCGGTTAAAGGGAAACGGCCGGTTAGCTGGTATGGAAAATGCGGCGGCGAAGTGCCGACGCCGGAAGAAGTCATGGAGGAAATCAGGAAACTGGCGAACTAGAAAGTTTTAGGACTGGGAGAAACGGAGAAACGGTAATCAATTCTTCACCGGCCCACCGATTCGCCGGCTCCCCGATTCCAAAAATAAATAAGGAGCAAACACAATGGGGAAAACATTTCAAAAACCGGAAGCCCTCTCTGATCAGATAACCCATTACTGTCCCGGTTGCACCCATGGGGTTATTCATCGCCTGGTTGCCGAAGTTATTGACGAATTGGGAATCCGGGGCCGCACGGTAGGTGTTGCACCCGTCGGCTGTGCGGTTTTGATGTATAATTATTTTACCTTTGACTTTATGGAAGCATCTCATGGTCGTGCCCCGGCCCAGGCAACCGGTATCAAACGGGTGCGGCCCGACCTGATCGTTTTCACCTACCAGGGAGACGGTGATCTGGCCAGTATCGGGATGGCAGAAATTGTGCATGCCGCCAACCGGGGGGAAAAGTTTACCACTATCTTCGTAAACAATGCGGTGTATGGAATGACAGGCGGCCAGATGGCACCGACCACGATGCCGCAACAGCGTACCACAACATCACCCTTCGGCCGTAAGGTAGAAGATGTCGGAATGCCCATAAAAGTGTCGGAATTGCTGGCATCTTTGCAGACGCCCGCCTATATTAGCAGACAGACAGTACTCAAACCCAAATATATCAACAGGGCCAAGAAAGCCATCAGGAAAGCCTTTCAATATCAAATTGATGGCACCTGTTTCAGCTTTGTGGAACTCGTGAGCACCTGCCCCACTAACTGGGGACTTACGCCACTGGAAGCCGTCAAGTGGGCTGAAGAGGAAATGCTTGATTATTATCAACTCGGTGAGCTCAAAACGCCCGAAGGTTCCGCAGCCGAAAGCACAAAGCACTAGGCTGAAAGTAAGCGGATAAAACGGTTGTTTGTGTATTTGGGCTTTGAGCGACCCGCATTCAGCGCTAGCAGGAGGATTGAATGCAAAGCGAAGTCATGTTCGCCGGTTTCGGCGGCCAGGGGATATTATTCAGCGCGAAAATACTTGCGCATGCAGCCATGGAAGAAGGAATGGAGGTAGCATGGGTACCCTCTTACGGACCGGAGATGCGAGGCGGCACCGCTTATTGTACGGTAGTGGTGAGTGACCGGCTCATCGGTTCTCCGATCATCAGAAACCCCCTTCATCTGGTGGCCATGAACAGGCCTTCTCTGGAAAAATTTGCCCCGACGGTTAAACCGGGTGGTGTAATTTTGATAAACAGCTCCTTGATTTCCATTGACTCCGGGCGTGAGGATGTCGATGAGCTCAAAGTACCGGTCAATGATATCGCCGTTAAGTTGGGCAGTGTTCGTTCCGCCAATATAATAGCGCTGGCCGCTTTTGTGGCCCGCAGCAATCTTGTTAAAATTGATACCCTGCGGGAGTGCGTAAAGACAGAGTTCTCCTCAAAGGAAAAGCTGATACCCTTAAACCTGGAGGCTGTCGAAAAGGGCGCCCAGGCGGCCCGGAAATAGTCAGAAACATGAGAAGTGGTTTCAATTGAGAATATAAGTTAATGAAGCTTAGCATACCCCAACATATTCTGTCCTTAAAACCATACGAACCCGGAAAACCTCTGGAGGAGGTTGAAAGGGAATACGGTATAAAGAATCCCATCAAGCTGGCCTCCAATGAAAATCCCCTGGGACCCTCTCCCCTGGCGCTAAAAGCGATACAATCCGCATTAGCGAGCCTCAATCGTTATCCGGACGGAAGTGGTCAGCTTCTGTTGGCAAAGCTATCGCAAAAGCTGAACGTTGCCGCTGAAAAAATAGTTCTTGGAAACGGCTCGGATGAAATTATGGCGATGCTGGCTCTGGCTCTTCTCCAACCGGGGGATCAGGCCGTTGTGCCAAAACCGTCTTTCCTTCTGTATGACAATGTTGTGAGAAGCGTGGGGGCTACCCCGGTATTTGTGCCATTAAATGATCTTTGCATAGATTTGAATGCCGTCCAAAAAAGCATAACCGACGATTGCCGCCTGATTTTTTTATGCAACCCCAACAATCCCACCGGAACGGTTTTTTCCAGAATGGAATTTGACAACTTTTTGGCATCCATACCTCCAGAGATAGTCGTGGTTGTTGATGAAGCCTATATCGAGTTTGTTCGTGACCCAGACTGTGCTAATAGTTTAGAGCGCGTGGCGCCCGGCAGGGAAATCGTTACCCTGCGTACATTTTCAAAAGCCTATGGTCTGGCCGGATTGAGGATCGGTTATGGCGTTATGTCCCGGACTCTGGCCGAACTGTTAAACAGGATCAGATTACCGTTTAATCTGAACTCTCTGGCATTGACCGCTGCCGAGGCGGCTCTGGATGATGACGCCTTTCTGCAAGAAACAATCAAACTGGTGCATGAGGGTCTGGATTTTATGTATGACTCTTTGGATAGGCTTGGAATTAAGTATTTCCCGACCCAATCCAATTTTTTCCTCATCGATTTGAAAAAGGACGCCCAGGCGGTTTTCCAGAGCATGCTCGCCGAAGGGGTGATTATTCGCTCCATGAAAGCCTACGGATTTCCAGAACACATACGGGTGAGTGTGGGGCTGAAAAGTGAAAATATCCGTCTAATCAAGACGCTTGAGAAGGTGCTGACTTAGACCCAGGGGTTGTATGAGCCTGAATACCCGCCCGCCTCACCTGCCCCCGGCCATGAGCCCTTGGGCAGTGAGCTCAGGGTCGAACTGCTCGGGCCGAATGGAGCGGCTCTCGATAACGGGCAGGACGGCCAAGAAACAATGAAACGACTTGTGATCACCATAGACGGACCTGCCGGGGCAGGCAAATCAACCGTTAGCCGGGCCCTGGCCGACCGGTTGGGCTATACATACATCGATACGGGTGCGCTCTACAGAGGGGTTGCCTACGAGGCCAGGTCTCGTGGGATTGCTCACGATGATGACCAGGGGCTTGAAAAATTATGTGGCGGTCTGGATTTAAAATTTGTCCGCCAAACAAACGGCCTGCATCTTTTTTCCCGGGATGCGGATATAACCGAACTCATAAGGACATCTGATATCACCATGCTGGCCTCGGCTGTTTCAGCGAGACCGGTGGTTAGAAAATATCTTTTAAGTTTGCAAAGAGAACTCGGCCAAAAAAAGGGGGTCATATTCGAGGGCCGTGATATGGGTACGGTTGTATTTCCGGATGCGGATATAAAATTTTTTTTGGTGGCTTCCCGGAAAGTAAGGGCTAACAGGCGGTATCAGGAGCTGAAATCAGCAAACAGCCAGACCTTGCAAGAGGTTGAAAATGAAATGGCCAGGCGGGATAAAAATGACAGCAGCAGAAAACTGGCACCACTCAAACCCGCATCGGATGCCATCCATATTGATTCAAGCGAACTTTCCATTCCTGAAGTCGTGGAGTTGATGCTTTCATATATAAAATGACGTCAACCCTAAATGGAAAGGTGTTATTTCTTTCTAGAGTGTACCGTTCAGGGTTCCCAGTTCAACCTTCAAGGTTATAAAGGCAAAAAGCCACAGTTCCTTGGTGCCTTTTTTCGGGCAACGACCACAATTACCCAACGGACGAAGCGGCTAGTGTCGCTGAATTTTAAATAAATCATTTTAAGTTGAGTGATTGGAATTCTTCAACCTTGAACCCTGAACCTTGAACTTTGAACCATTAATCAAATTGTTTAATATTAAAATTAATCATTGTATTTTCAAAATGAGTCTGATAGACAAGTCTAATTATGCTATCTCATTAGTGATAGAGGGAAAAATAGGTTAAGGGGGGTACCATTTTTAATGGAAGACATGGACAAAAAAGATGACATTGAACAACCCAAAACAGATGATAAGGTGGAGAGTAAAACCGAGGAACCATCCAATGATGAAGACCTGAAAGCGGCGGAAGCTTTGCAACCTGAACAATCTCCTGTTGAGAGCCAACCGGCAGATACTCGCGCACCCAATGGCAGCATGGAAAACCTCATGGACATGTATGAGGAAAGCTTCAAGCGTTTTGCTGAAGGCGAGGTGGTTACCGGCAGGATCATTTCAGTTGACAAGGATCACGTGCTCGTAGATATCGGCTACAAATCCGAGGGTCAGATACGGATTCAGGAATTTCTTGACGATTCGGGTCAGGTGAACGCCCAAATCGGTGATCGGGTCGAAGTCATGGTCGAATGGTGGGATGACGAAGAAGAACGCGTCGTCCTGTCCAAGGAAAAAGCTGCCAATATAAAGATCTGGGAAGATATCAAGCAATCTTACGACGAAGAAGGTACCATCGAAGGTGTTATAACCAACCGCGTCAAGGGCGGTTTTTCGGTTGATATCGGGGTCCAGGCTTTTTTACCTGGTTCACAGGCGGATTTACGTCCCATCCGTAACCTGGATGATCTGGTCGGTAAAACTTTTGAATTCAAAATTCTGAAATATAATCGAAAACGCAGCAATATTGTCTTATCGCGGCGTGCCATTCTTGAACATGAACGTGAATCCAAAAGATCCGCAACCCTGGCCGCTATTCACGTTGATAAAGTTGTTGACGGTATCGTTAAAAATATCACCGAGTACGGCGTTTTTGTTGACCTGGGCGGTGTCGACGGACTGCTGCATATTACCGACATCTCATGGGGACGGGTAAAACACCCCTCAGAGTTATTTGCAATTGGTGATTCGATATCCGTAAAAATCCTCAACTTCGATGCTGAAAAGGAAAGGGTATCCCTGGGCATGAAACAACTAACCCC
The DNA here is from genome assembly GCA_947259865.1 of uncultured Desulfobacterales bacterium. The sequence goes on from CAMYNZ010000095.1 coordinate 9,172, forward strand.
GGATCCCTGGGAAAGTGCCATCGAAAAATATCCCTTGAGCTCACGCGTGATCGGCAAGGTGGTTAGCCTCACGGATTACGGTGCTTTTATCGAGCTGGAAGAGGGCATCGAAGGGTTGATCCATGTTTCAGAAATGAGCTGGACACGGAAAATTCGTCATCCCTCCAAAGTGGTGAACGCCGGCGACGAGGTTGAAGCGGTTGTCCTGGATATCAAACCTGAGAGCAGGCGCATTTCATTGGGCATGAAACAGGTTGTCCCCAATCCCTGGGATGTCATTAGCGAAAAATATCCGGTGGGCACAACCATTGAAGGTAAGATTAAGAATATCACGGATTTTGGTCTTTTTATCGGTATTGACGAAGGCATCGATGGCCTCGTGCATATTTCAGATATTTCCTGGACCAAAAGGATTAAGCATCCTTCCGAGCTGTTCAAAAAAGCTGATGTCGTGCAGGCCATCGTGCTGGATATTGATAAGGAAAATGAGCGGTTTTCTCTCGGGATCAAGCAGCTGCAGGAAGATCCCTGGCAGTCGGTGGCCCAACGTTACGAGGTCGGCAAAGAGATTACCGGTACGATTACCAATCTTACTGATTTCGGTGTGTTTGTGGAGCTGGAAGAAGGTATCGAAGGGCTCATACACGTATCGGAAATCAGCAAAGAAAAAATTAAGACGCCAGTGGGTAAATTCAATGTGGGAGATGTCATTACCGCTAAAGTAATGAATATCAACAGTGAAGAAAGGCGCATCGGATTATCGATCAAACGGCTTGAAATTGAAGATGAACAAAACCTGTTGAGTGAATACGTAAACACCATGAAACCCGCCACGACCTCCTTCGGAGAAATTTTGCGCGAGAATCTACAGGAAAAATTAAATGATGATTAGCCAATTCGGGTCGGCAGCCCAGTGTGCGCAGCATCCGGCTGCCGCCCCCCTGTTACCGCCAGTTCTCCCCCGGAATGACTCCTGGAACACCTGATTTATTTAAATATACTCACATCTCCTACTCCTTCCCGTAAAATGTCAGGTATATCATTTATCAGGGAAATCACACTGGAGGGGTTACCGGGGACCGGGCCGCCATCGATGACGACGTCTATTCTGGATTTGAAATAGTCATGGATAAGGGAAGGGTCATCAAATATGACGCCCTGGGGTGTAATGGCACTGGTGCTGATGATCGGATTGCCCAAACCTTCGACCAGAGCGATACAGATTTTGTTTGCAGGAACACGGATTCCGGCCGTCTTGCGCTTGGTGAGCATAATTTTTGGAACCAGCCTGGAACCTTCCAGGATGAAGGTATAGGGACCCGGTAATAGCCTTCTCATGGTTTTGTAGGCGTAATTTGAGACTTTGGCATAGTGGCTGATATTTTTTAGGTTCGAACAAATAAAGCTAAAGGGCTTGGTTTTACGACGTTGTTTTAGAAAGTAAATTTTCTCAATCGCCTTTTTGTTCATGATGTCGCAACCTATTCCATAGTACGTATCGGTTGGATAGGCAACGATCCCGTCCCTTTTGAGGACCTCGACCACCCCTCGGACAATTCGTTCTTGAGGATTATTTGGATTAATATTTACGAGCATGTTACCGGAAACCGGGTTAGACGGTTCAAGATTAAAGGTTCAGGGTTCAAAAACTCCCATCTTTCAGGTTATAATGAGTCATATAAAATCCAGCAAAGCCGTAATTTTTTGCGCGTCAAAAATGTCGCATTTTTATTACGGACGGACACAATTTGTCAAGCCAGCCGGAACACTATTTTACCAAAAACCGGTATGTGATAAAAACTTGTCAACCATTTCAGTGCACCCAATGGACCCCGGTTATTAAACCCGGCCGGCCACGGAACTTGAAATCCAACATTTTGTTTGCAGATTTCAGATGAATATTTAGGATTGCTAAAGACGAATCCTTTTGTTATTCGGTTCGCTTAATAGCTTGCATGAAAATTGATGAGCCCTTTGCTAGCAAAGAAAAAAAAGGGTACATCCAGCATCATATGCTAAATAACGTATTTAAATCTTGCGGAGGAAACTAATGCCAAATTTACAACCGGAGGAAGGTTACTCGTTTGACGATGTATTACTTATTCCCAGCTACTCCGATGTGCTGCCCAAAGATGTTAATGTTGGCAGTCAACTGACTAAAAATCTTGCATTAAACATCCCGTTTGCAAGTGCTGCCATGGATACCGTAACCGAGGCGGAGACCTCCATAAGTATGGCCCGTGAGGGAGGGATCGGTTTTATACACCGCAATATGAGTATCAAGAGTCAGGCTTTGGAAGTGGACAAAGTCAAAAAGTCTGAAAGTGGCATGATTGTTGATCCGGTTACCATACATCCGGAACAGAAAGTCTGGGAGGTGTTGGAGTTAATGCAGAAGTACCGCATATCCGGAGTTCCGGTAATAAAAGCAGATCAATTGGTGGGTATCGTAACCAACAGAGATTTAAGGTTTGAAACCGAACTTGAGAAACCGGTTTCCGAAGTCATGACCAAGGATAACTTGATAACGGTATCGGAAGGCATCACTTTAGAAGATTCAAAAAAGCTTTTACACGCGCATCGCATCGAGAAACTTCTGGTTGTCGACAAGCAGGGTCGGCTAAAAGGCATGATTACGATAAAGGATATCGAGAAGGTCAGAAAATATCCCAATGCCTGCAAAGATAGCATCGGTCGACTCCGGGTCGGGGCTGCTGTCGGTGTAGGTCCTGATATGGAAGAGCGCGCCGAAATGCTTTTAAAAGCAGGTGCGGATGTTATTTTGATCGACACCTCTCACGGACATTCCAAAAATGTTATCGATGCTGTCGAAAAGTTGAAAGGCTCCTTCAAGGATATTGAACTGGTGGCCGGTAATGTCGGCCACGAAAAAGGGGCCGAGGACCTGATCAAGGCCGGGGTTGATGCGGTGAAGATAGGAATCGGCCCCGGGTCCATCTGTACCACCCGAATAATCGCAGGCATTGGTGTACCGCAGATCACGGCCATCATGAACTGCAAACCGATCTCGAATAAAACCGGCGTGCCGTTGATTGCTGATGGCGGGGCCAAGTTTTCCGGAGATATTACCAAAGCCATTGGTGCCGGTGCCCATTCAGTCATGATCGGGAGTCTGTTTGCCGGCACCGAGGAAAGTCCGGGAGAGGTCATCTTTTATCAAGGGCGCAGTTATAAAGTTTACCGGGGTATGGGTTCAATTGAAGCAATGCAAAAAGGAAGCAAGGATCGCTACTATCAGAGCGAACAGACTGAGGATGACAAGCTGGTTCCGGAAGGCATTGTTGGACGCGTACCCTACCGTGGCTCACTGTCGGCCAACCTTCTGCAGCTTGTGGGTGGCTTAAAGGCCGGAATGGGCTATGTCGGCTGCAGGTCCATTGAGGAGTTAAGAGAGAAAGCTCGATTTTTAAAGATCAGTGCCGCCGGTATGCGTGAAAGTCATGTGCATGACGTGATAATTACCAAGGAAGCGCCGAACTATCGCCTCGACTAGAAGTGGTTTGACAACCCCATCTTGTGTCCGAAGGCTGCGTTGCGATACAGTTTATAATGCTCACGTACTCCGTGTACGCTCCGCTTTTAAACCGTATCGACGCCTTGATGCATACATTAATCTGTTTAGATTAGACATGTAATCCCGCTTCAGCGGGGCCCTCGAACACAATCTAAGGCTTTGAAACCACTTCCAGTGATAATGTATATTTTGATTTTACAAAAGATCATT
>CAMYNZ010000096.1 GCA_947259865.1 uncultured Desulfobacterales bacterium
CACCCCGAATGCTACCACAAAGGCGATAAACGTTGTCGATACATTATCTCCTGGGACAAAACAGCTGAAATAATCTGGAAGCGACTCCGTAATTATGCATTCACCCTGGGAATTGCATTTGCAATAGCGTTCTTCTGGGTCTTGCCGTGGGAATTGTGGCTGTTTAGTACGCTGGCTTTGGGCCTATTCACGATATTGTCTACCCTCTACTCAGAGCATCTCGAAAAAAATGACCTGATCAAAACCATCAAAAACCAGGGTGAAATGGCCGAGGACCATTTGATTCAATTGAATATCCGCTACAACAATGCTTTGCTGGTCCAGGAAATCGGTCAAGCAACTTCCACTATCGTAGAAATTAAAGCACTTACCACCGCGATCATGCAGGCCATGGCCAATCGACTGGACTATGATCGTGGCGTAATCATGCTCACCAATGAAGATAAATCGAGACTCATTTACAGTGCTGGCTATGGCTACAATGGTGCAGAGGAAAACCTTTTGAGACAAACCGATTTTCATCTGGATAGATCCGAAGCCCGGGGGATTTTCATAAAAGCATTTAAAGACCAAATACCATTCTTGATAGATGATATATTAGAGAACAGCAACGCCTTATCTGAAAGAAGTCTGGAACTGGCCAAAAAAATGGGTGTAAAGTCACTTATTTGTGTACCGCTTGTTTATGAACAAGAATCCCTGGGAATTCTGGCTGTCGATAACATCAAATCCAAACGCACCCTCACCCAGAGCGACATGAACCTTTTAATGGGGGTTGCTTCGCAGACAGCCGTCAGCATTATCAATGCCATGTCCTTCCAGAAGCTCCAGGTCAGCGAAGGCAAATATCGAACCATACTGGAAAGTATTGAAGATGGATACTTTGAGGTCGATCTTGCCGGTAATTTTACCTTTTTCAACGAATCCACCTGTAAAATCCTCGGATATGAAAAGGATGAGATGATCGGGATGAACAACCGGCAATATATGGATGCGGAAAATGCCCAAAAGGTATACCAGGCCTTCAATACAGTATACCGCACCGAGAAACCGACCAAATCTTTGGATTGGAAACTCATTAGAAAAGATAAAATCGAGTGTTTTGTAGAGACAATGATATCGCTGATCAAAGATAAAAATGGGCAGCCCAGCGGATTCCGCGGCATTGTAAGAAATATTACCGACCGCACCCGGGCCGAAGAGGAACGAAAACGGCTGGTGGCGCAACTCCATCAGGCTCAAAAAATGGAAGCCATTGGAACCCTCGCCGGCGGTGTGGCTCACGACCTCAATAACGTATTGTCAGGTCTGGTAAGTTATCCCGAACTGATATTATTGGATCTCCCCAAAGACAGCCGACTGAGAAAACCGGTACTCACCATTCAAAAATCCGGTGAAAAAGCATCCGCCATCGTGCAGGATTTATTGACGCTGGCCCGAAGAGGGGTGGCAATTTCGGAGGTGGTAAGTTTAAATCATATCATTTCCGACTATCTGATCAGCCCTGAATACCAGAATATGCGGGCAGCTCATCCCGGTGTTGATATTGAAGTCCATTTAACGCCAAATTTACTGAATATACTCGGCTCCCCCGTCCACCTTTCCAAAACAGTAATGAATATTGTTACCAACGCGGCTGAAGCGATGCCCGAAGGGGGTCAGATCCGCATATCAACTTCAAACCGATATCTGGATGTACCCATTCGAGGATATAACGATATAGAGGAAGGCGATTACGTTACGCTTATGGTTTCCGATAATGGGATCGGTATTTCTCCAGAGGACATTGACAGGGTATTTGAGCCTTTTTACACAAAAAAGGTGATGGGCCGAAGTGGAACCGGCCTGGGTATGGCTGTGGTGTGGGGCGCCGTAAAAGACCATAAAGGATACATTGATATTCAAAGCGCCATCGGTAAAGGGTCGTCATTCACCCTTTACTTCCCCGTCACCCGGAAATCATTGAATCAGGAGACCCCTCAAAAAACAATCCAGCATGTGATGGGCAAAGGTGAGACAATTCTGGTTGTAGACGACGTCGAAGAGCAGCGGGAAATCGCTTCGGAGATGTTAAACAAATTGGGATATTCGGTTTCCTCGGTTGCAAGCGGTGAAGAAGCAGTGACCTATTTGAAAACCGCTCGTACGGATCTATTGATTCTGGATATGATCATGGATCCCGGTATCGATGGTCTGGATACATACAAACGAATCATCCAGTTTAACCCTGATCAGAAAGCGATTATCGCCAGCGGTTATTCTGAAACTGAGCGGGTAAAAGAAGCTCAGCGTTTAGGGGCAGGAACCTATGTCAAAAAGCCATACACGATCGAGAAAATCGGAATTGCCGTGCGTGCTGAATTGCACCCATCCCAAAAACAGGAAAACCGGCAATATTGAGATCCTGCGACTACAACGCTCATCCAATCTTTATCAATTTCCACCCAGTATTTAAAATTTAATCTTGGCCGGATTAAAATACCCGTATTTTAAGCTCGGAAACCGGGTCTTGATCCGCCGGAGCATTTTTTTCATTCCGAGCGGCTTCCCGGTAGATTCCACCCGGTTCATTATATTCCAGTAACGTAACGGGTCAAAATTGAGATTTCTCCACTGGATCATGTTTATCGGAAATCGCCGAATAAATTTGATAAGGGCGTCAATTTCTTCGGGGCTGTCCGTAAAGCCGGGAGAGTTTAAGTAATTGATCGCCACAAATTTTTTGCAAGCAAGTGCGATGGAAATGCTATTTAAAACGTCATCAAAAACATATCCCTGTGGTCGAAAATATGCCTGATAACATTGTTCCCTGACACTGTTCATGCTAATCCGCACACTGTCGAGGCCTGCATCGAAGAGTTTGCTTATAATAGCGGGCCGACTCGCGTTGGTATTCAAATTTATGGTGCCCTTGCGCGTCGCGCTGCGGATCATGGCAATTGCCGATTCAAGGACATCGGCTGCCAGAAGTGGATCCCCTTCGCACCCCTGACCGAAACTGACAATGCCATTTTTCACCTGCCCGATATGGGTCAGCGCCACTTCAGCGATTTCTTCCGGGGTGGGTGTAAAATCAATTCTGGACTGGCTGCAGGGAATTTCATTGTTTTTCTGGAGGGACAAACATCCCAGACAGCGTGCATTACAATGTTTTGAAACAGGTAAGGGTGCTTCGGATCGACCTAAAAAAAAATTCTTGCCGGCCGGGCACCCATAGGTCAAGGCACATTTTTCAAGATGCGCTCTCAATCGGTTGCCGGGAAGTTGTTGGCGCTTCTGATTGATACCGGCGACAACTTTTTCGGGTTGCATCAATCGTAAATCCTGGCGTCTTTCCCTATCCACAAGAATGGCAGCGGTTCGAAATTTTCCACCGTGCCAGCCAACCGCACCGTATGAAAACAAAGGCAGGTATTTGGCACTCCTATTTTCTTCATACGCGCTGATCGATGAAATGACATAACCGGGAGAGTTAAAGACAGCCACCGGATATAATTTCTCCCCGGTTCGATGGGGATTTTGGGCAAGGGTTTCGAAACGTCCATTGCTCAGGTTGTAGAGAATGGGGCGCCGATCCGGCAAAAACATCAGCTCACTGCCATGGGGCATATTGATGGTTGCCGTCACGGTAAGGGGAATCCGGGTGTCATTGGCCATTCCCACAGCAGCATATCCGGTCAGATCAAAAATTTCACCGTTGTGATTCGCAACAAGGGCCGTCGCAAACCTGGCTGTTTTTCGGATTGATTTTACCATTCCCCAATTTACGCGATGTAGGCAAGAAATAGGATCGAAATTTAGGATTCAACCGGTCAGGGGGCCAGCCTATTAATCACAAGCTGGCTTCTTGTTAGAGGTCAAGTTCCGTCCTAACGGCTGCACCGATTTTTTCGAGCAGGTACGGTTTTTTGACATACACACCGGCGCCTAAGCGTTGCGCTTGTTTGACCCGTTCTGACTCTGAAAAGCCGCTGGCAATAATGGCTTTCTGCCCGGGTCTGACTTGAAGGACACGTTTGTAGGTTTCAAAACCATCCATGCCCGGATCCATGATCATATCCAGTACCAGAAGATCTGCGGAATTATCTCTTAAATATTCAACAGCCTCCTCTCCACTCGAGACTGTTGTGACAGAATAGCCCAGCTTTTTCAACATAAGGGTTGCAATGTCTCTTTGCTCTTTGACATCATCTACGACCAGAACAGATTCTCCTTTACCCTTAAAATCCTCAAGTGGGACTCGCGATTCACAGCGGGTCAGTTCGGCCCGCTGGGCCGGAAAATAAAGCGTAAACGTCGCCCCCTGGCCCTCTACGCTTTCAACATCAATATACCCCTTATGATCTTTTACGGTTCCCCATACCACGGCCATACCCAGACCGGTTCCGCTTCGGCCCATAACCTTTTTGGTGTAGAAGGGTTCAAAAATTCTTTTTTGATCGGCCGGGGAGATCCCGATCCCTGAATCGGATACAGTCAACACAACATAATCCCCTTCCTCAACATCGTCGTATCCGCTGATCGGCTGATCGATATAGCGGTTTTCAGTTGATAAAACGATCTGCCCGCCATCGGTCATGGCTTCGGCCGCATTGGATATTAAATTCATCACCGTCTTGGACAGGTGCACCGGTGAACACAGTATATTCAGCAATTTTTCATCGTATCGGGTTTCGATGCTAATATTCGGGTGATAAAATCGGAGCTTTTCAAACTCAGGGCTATCCAAATAATCGGCAATGATATGGTTCAAACTGGCAATTTCGTTTATCGAAACGCCTCGTCGCGCCAGTGTCAACAAATCCTGCACAATCGTCGCGGCTTTCTCTCCGGACTGCTTTATGGTTGAAAGGGGGGCTTTTAAAGGACTGTTTTCGGGTATATCCATAAGCAACAATTCCGGATAACTGACTATACCGGAAAGGATGTTATTAAGGTCATGGGCCACCCCACCGGCCAGGGTACCGATGGCTTCCATTTTTTGGGCCTGCTGCAGTTTGGCCTCTAGACGCTTCTTTTCGGCTTCAACGCGTTTTTGTTCCGTCAGATCCCGGGCAATTCCTCTGAATCCGATAGCTTGCGCTTTGGAGTCTTTTATCAAAGAAATCGAGGTCTCGACAATCGCTTTTATACCGCTCTTATTATTAACTTTCCAATCGACCCGCTTGGTGGATACACCGGTTTGGAAAATGTTGCTGAAGATTCGGCTGATTTTTTGAGCGTCGTTGGCATCCATGATATGATGGTAGTTCATGCCGGCCAGCTCATCTCGTGAATAGCCCAAAAAATTGCACAACTTGTCGTTAAAAAAAGTAAAATTTCCCTTCAGATCCACCTCAAAATATCCTTCCTCGATACTTTGAAGGATTGTCCGATATTTTTCTTCACTTACTTTGAGCGCTTTTTCGGTCCGGATGCGCTCGGTGATGTCCCGTGCGGAACCGCGTACACCGATCGGTTCCGCCGAACCGTATACAAGAGAGTTTTTGTATTCAAGAATCCGTTCCTGGCCGGTCTGGACCGTAATGCGCATTAATCCGTGATCATGCCCGTTGGTCTGGATGCGCTTCAGGTAATCATAAAATAGGTGGCGATAGCGCCGGGGAATTAGATCTTTGGAATTGATTGCGGTCAATTCGTTATCGCTAATTCCCAGCATCTCCTTCCAGGCTCGATTGGCCTCTTTGAAATATCCTTTCATATCATGAAAGTAAAGAAAATCGGATACGTTCTCGAAAATATCGTGATACCGTTCTTCACTCTTTTTAAGGGCTTCGGTTGCTTTATCCCGTTCCGTCAACAGCCCTTCGAGTTCCCCTTTAATGAGCGCAATTGCGTCAAAAACAGACCGGAAAGGATGTGAATCTGAAACTTCCCGGTTGAACTGAATTCCCTCCCGCTGCCAGTCGATACCCCCCAGATATTGAAGAAGCTCATCGACATAGCCCTGGGTTGCAATCAGATTTTGGGCTGGTTCGGCACTCGATTCGTCATCGGATTCAGAGGATGGCTTCGGATGAAGTGTGGTTTCGGCCGTGGCGATTTTCAGGGCGTCTCTGAAATCCTTGGCAATACGACCTTTAAAAGGCATAATGGGTCTGGCCAGATTAAATGCTGTCCGGATAAATCGATTTACGCCGTAAAAAATATACAATTGACACGGATAACGCGCATGCCATTCCTTCAAAGAATCGGTATACCGTTTTCGCGCCCTGCGGCTGGCGCCTTTCATCTGCTTTACCCCTGCTATGATACATTCAAACCCATCTGTGAGATCCATCTCCCTTCTCACTCTAGCCCGCAGACTTGCGATGTGCGCTATATGTTCGACCTGAAGATATCCGCTTGACACCGAATGCAAAATATTTCGATCGATAACCTCGAATTTAGCGGTATATCCCTCCAGATCCAGACGCCAATCCGGGTGACTGGTTATGAAATGCTTGGATAATTGTTCCGGGGCGACAGGTTGGGCGGATGACAGTTCAACGGATTGTATCTTATCACGCTGTAATTGTTGTCGGGCTCGTCGGACCGCCTCTGAATATGAATTTGCCAATAACAGGTTTTTGCGAGGTGCATAGAGGCGTTTACCCAGCTTGAAGCTCATTTTAAAAAAGGGCGAGGCACCAAAAAGGATAAGGGCGTCAACCGGCTGGTCTTTTATTCGATAGATGTAGCGTTTGCGCGCTTCGAAGGTTGCGCCTTTAAAATGGGTATAGTCTTCTATCAGAATAAAGCTGCGGTCCGGGTTTTTTCTAGCGGAAATTACATCGTGCAGGAGGGTAAAAAATTTGTCGGTGGACGCCGGCGTGCCGTAACCGGATTTTTGGCTCAAAATGATACGATCACCCAGAAGACTGAAGGTAACCTGGTAATTCTCCCCCAGCACAACCTCGGTCCATTCCGGCTTGCGGATAATGGGCAGTCCGGAAACGGGACAGGTTTTGCCTGTTTGCAATTCAGATGGCATGTGCGGTTTGGTTCTCATATAATTATCTATCGGAAAATGCGTGTAAATCTTTAATAATTAAAAGAAAAACAGCATCCACCGGGTTAAATAACTTCCTGTATTCCAGGGAGGGGAGTTTCAGGACCTCTACTCAGCCATTACGGATATATGGGGGTCTCAGGAATTGGCGTGATGCGGGTGATGTTTGGGAGATGGGGGATCATCCAACGAGAATATGACGCACGAGATGGCCCAGTTCGGGAAAAATCAGCGATTGGCATGCAAGTTGACAGGCCTTGAGGCTCCCCGGCATACAGAACAAAACGGTTTTGTCGACAATGCCGGCTGTCGCGCGGGATAATATAGCCGCAGAATTAATCTGGTTAAAGCTGAGTTGGGCAAAAAGTGGGCCAAAAGCTGTGAGTTCTTTGGACAACAGTGGCCGTACGGCTTCAATGGTAACATCACGGCTGCTGATGCCGGTGCCACCGGTCACAAGCAGAACCTGGGGTTCATGCTTTTGAATCACGTCCTGAATCGTCCGGGCGATGGTCTCGCTGTCATCCGGAACGACCTGATGAAATACCACCTGGTGTCCTTCAGCTGCCGCCTGCTGATGCATCCAGTGTCCACTGTGATCATTTTCAAGGGTCCGGGTGGTTGAAACAGAAATTATACCCACCGTAACCGTTTTGGGTGCAGTATCTTTGTGTTCTTGGATCCCCATGGCGGTTATAATTATAGGTTTATCCGGGTTAAGCGGTTTTGGGTTCAAGGTTCAAGGCTGAAGGTTGAACAGTGTCAACCTCCTGTCTTACAGGGAGTTATAGCATGCCTCCCCATTTTATCAAGCAATAGATGGTAATTTTCGTATTGGGCATAATCTTTTAGGGGACTATTCGGTCGCGTTCTGATACCGAAGACCATTTAAATTGCCTTGATTTGTTAGCATAATTTTTTTAATCTGAACTTTGGGCACTGATAGCAGATATACAGCGCCTTGTTGAATCAACCCGACATGTTATAATTCTCGAGGGCCATGACAAATCCCTGTACCGGCGTGATCCTGGCGGGGGGGCGGAACACCCGCTTCAACGGCAAAGATAAGGCTTTTATTCATATAGGTCAGAGGCAAGTTCTTGATCGTATCCTGGATATTTTCAGCGACCTGTTCGATGAGATTCTCCTGGTGACCAATGAGCCCGTTAAATACCTTGCCTGGGACGTTATGCTTGCAACAGATCTATACCCCGTCCGGAGCTCTTTGACCGGCATACACGCAGGCCTTTTCTTTACGGCAAATCCCTATGTCTTTATTACGGCCTGCGATATGCCGTTTCTTAAAAAGGAAGTCGTGAAAACCATCATCGGCGCTATCGAGCCCGATATGGATGTCGTCATTCCTGAAATCTCGGCCGGACTTGAACCGCTTTGCGCTGTATATTCAAAAAATTGTCAAAAATTTGCGGAGCACAATCTCCGGCAGCAGCATTTGAAAATACAGCAATTTTTTAAAAAGGTGCGCGTAAAAAAAATTGAAGAGAAAGCGTTGCGCAAAAAAGACCCGGGGCTGATCTCATTTTTTAATATTAACACTCCGGCAGATCTTGACCGGGCCGAGAGAATTGAGGCCGGAGATCTTTAGCGGATTAAACCGCCAAGGGTCTCTGGTGGGCTTTGGCCCAATAGCGGCATTCCAAACCGTTGCAAAATGCTTACTCGATGCATGGTTGAGCCCGTTGCTCCCGCTTATTGCGGGATTGAACCATAGAATCCGATAGTATTCCCTTTTCAACGGGCTAACCGGCTTAACTGGCAAACCGACAAAAAACTGGTATCATAGACATACAGGTTGATATTGCTGAAAACCAGAATCTTGCCGTTGGAGATGATGTAATGTTTCTGGTTGTAGCCGGTGATATCCGGGAAAATGTAATTTCATGCTTGCGGGATACGTTAAACGCCATCAAAACACGCGTGACGCATAAGTCTCAATTTTATCTATAGCATCGCGTTCTATGAAAACGGTTAACATTCGATCCAATTCAAGACTTTTGAACTGATTTCCGGTACACAACGCCACAATCGAACAAGGAGTCATCCAAAATGTCCAGGTTTACCCATATTGATCAGAATGGCCACGTTAAAATGGTTGATGTAACCGGCAAAGATGCAACCCTGCGGACGGCAATCGCCCGGGCCACCGTTTGCATGCAGCCTGATACGTTACAGAACATCATACATAAACGTGTTAAAAAAGGAAATGTGCTTGAAACGGCCCGGATCGCCGGGATCATGGCAGCCAAAAAAACCGCTGATTTGATTCCCATGTGCCACCCCTTGAATATCACTCATGTGAGTGTTGATTTTGTGCCGGATGAAGAACGTCACTTGATTCAGATTGAAGCCGGGGTTCGCCTGGTGGGTCAAACCGGTGTCGAAATGGAAGCCCTTTCAGCTGTTGCGATTGCAGCCCTTACCGTTTATGATATGTGTAAATCTTATGATCGGGAAATTATTGTCACTGATATACATTTGGTGGAAAAAACAGGTGGAAAAAGCGGCAGATTCAAAAAAAAATGAAAATGACGATTCAAAAAAAATGGACTGGCTGCTGCCATTATAACTGCAAAACCTTAAAATAATTCCGGGTAGCCATGAAACAGGATAGTGTGAAGCTTTATTTTCGAACTGTTTATTTTGCTGTACTAACAATTATTTTACTCGCCGGCTGCACGGTCACCAAAGATCGGGGCCTTTACAGCCTATCTAAAATTTCATACCCTCAGTTTAGGGATGATATGGCTTATGACGGGCTGGAACATAGCATCCGTAAAAGCATTGATTATTTACAAAACGTTGCGCCCGAAAAAATATTTACATTTGACCGGGACCAGTATGCCGCATCTCACATGATAAAATCATTGCAATATTTTCTGGATTTTGTCCACACGAATCCATCCCATAAAAATTTAAAAAAATTTATAACGTCCAATTTCAAGGTTTACAGGTCCGTTGGAAGGGGATGGCGTAAAAAGGTGCTGTTTACAGGGTATTATGAACCCCTTCTGCAGGGCAGCCTCGAGAAAACCGAAGAATACCGATATCCGATCCTGGCCCGCCCGGAAGACCTTTTGAGTATTGATCTTTCGGCGTTTTCAACAAAGTACGCGGGCGAAAAAATTGTCGGTCGCTTTACTCAACAGACCATTGTGCCCTATTATGACCGCCATGAAATAGAACAAGAGGGTGTCCTGGAGGGAAAGACCGACGTGCTGGCCTGGGTTAATGATCCGGTTGATCTGTTTTTTCTTCAAATTCAGGGATCCGGCAGGATTGTTCTGAATTCCGGTGGGTCACTTAACGTACATTATCACGAAACAAACGGACAGCCCTACCGCAGCATCGGAAAATTGTTAATTGAAGATGAAAAAATAGCTAAATCCGAAATGTCGATGCAAAAAATCCGAGAGTATTTGCGGGATCATCCGGAAGAAGTTGACGATATTTTAAACTACAATCCCAGTTATATATTTTTTAAGACCGAAGACGACGGGCCGCTGGGATATCTCGAGGTCAAATTAACACCGGGGAGATCCATCGCCGTTGACCGGCGATTATTCCCGCTGCCGGCCCTGGCGTTTATTAAAACCCAAAAACCGGTAATAGATGGCAGCGGGCAAATAACCCGCTGGGTTGATTTCAGTCGATTTGTCGTAAGTCAGGATACGGGCGGTGCTATTCGCGGACCGGCTCGTTCGGATCTATTTTGGGGAAATGGTATGTACGCCGAAGTTGCGGCGGGACATATGCAGCATAAGGGCAGTATGTATTTTCTGGTGTTAAAACCCGACCCATTTTGAAGATAGCGGCAGT
>CAMYNZ010000097.1 GCA_947259865.1 uncultured Desulfobacterales bacterium
TCCCACTTTTCATATTGGATCGAGTTTGGTAAACACCATGGTGTTCAAAAATTGGTGGGAGTGGCTTCGATTCGACTGAGCTCGTCGCAGGCCAGCCACGAGGTGTACGCTCCGCTTTCAAACCGCGGGACGCACTACCAGTGAACGCGATCTACTATTTTTGAGACAGCTTCTAGATGTCCCGGAAATTACTTCAAAAAGGATTTTTCGGTTTTTGGAAAATGGATGGGAAACCACGGCAGGGCGTATCGTATCGTTGTTTGAACGTGTCTAGAAGTGGTTTCAAAACTCCAGATTAGACTCAAGAGCAAGCCCGCCACAATAACGGCGGATAAAGCGCAAACCGATCCGCCGTCGCTTGAAAAGCTATGGCGGGACAGGTGAAAAAGCGCAGTCCGCCAGAGTACGTTGGCGGATGAGCGTACATTTTGAAGAGGTTTGCAATCCGCCAAAGATCTCTGGCGGACTAATTGGGCCTTAGATGGTGTTTTGAAACCATTTCTCGTCAGGCTAACCACCTCTTGCGTCTTTTGTAATGTTTCACATCCCGGTAGCTCTTTTTACCGATTTCAGTCAGACCCAGATAAAACTCCCTTACGTCTTCGTTGTCGTAAAGGGTTTTAGCATCGCCGTCTAAAACCACTCGGCCGTTTTCCATTATGTAGCCGTGTTGGGCAATGTTCAGCGCCATGGAGACGTTTTGTTCCACCAGCAAAAGGGTTACTTTCTGATCTTTGTTTAGACGAGTGAGGATTTGAAAAATCTCCTCGACCAGCAGGGGTGCCAAACCCAGTGACGGTTCATCCAGAAGCATCAATTTGGGGGTTGCCATCAGGGCCCTGCCAACGGCCATCATCTGCTGTTCTCCGCCCGAAAGATATCCAGCCCGGACCTTACGCCTGACCTTCAGATTGGGAAAGTAATCATAGACCATCTCCAGATCTTTTCTAACCGCGGAGGAGTCGCTGCGGGTATGAGCGCCGGCGATCAGGTTTTCTTCGGAATTGAGATGTTCGAAAACCTTGCGACCCTCCAGCACCTGGGCAATCCCCAGTTTAACGATCTGGGGCGAATCCAACTTATCAATCCGCCGGCCCTTGAATTCAATCGAACCCTTGGTAACTTCTCCGCGATCGGGTCCCAGCAGCCCGGATATGGCTTTCAGGGTAGTGGTCTTACCGGCGCCATTGGCACCCAGCAAGGTCACTATCTTTTGAGCCGGGACCTCAAACGAAACCCCTTTAAGGACCAAGATGACCTTGTCAAACATCACCTCTATGTTGTTCAGTATCAGCACGGTCAACCTTTTATTTCTTATTGGGTCCTGTTATCGCACTCGAAGGATTGTGGCCCGGGAAGACCGGCAGATCTCCCCGAACCTCGAATAGTGTTGCTGCTATTGGGCCTTGGCCACTTCCTTCAGACGGGCTTTGATGACACCACGATGGGCCTTGTACCAGTCCTTAACAAGCACAAACTTCTCACCATCCCACTGGTACACCCGGACCCAACCGCCACCCTCGTGGTCTTTGGCGGTGATCTTCATAGGCGGCAGGAAACCCCCCAGTGTATAGCCCTTGATATGTTCGTAACCCTTTTTGACCTTCTCGCCGGTAATGGGAGGGCCATAGCGTTTGAGGGCCTGGCGCACGGCTTCCACCTGCAGGCCGATAAAAAAGATGCCCCGGTTGTAATACCCGGTGACATCCCAATGCTTGTGCATCGGTGTGCCTTCGGCCGCATACATGGCCTTTATCTCCTTGTGTATCGGAAAGTCATGCCCGAGGCCGGTAAACTGAATGCTCAGCATGCCCTTGGCGATATCCTTACCGGCGGCCATCACATCCGTTTCGTTAACTCCCCAGACAAAACCGATATAATGATCAAGGGGAAAGCCTTTACGAACGAGCTCTTTTAGGGAGACCGAGGGCGCCCGGCCAAACAGATGGGCCACCACCCAATCGGCTTTGTAGCGCCGGGTGATATCGGTCACCTGGGCCCCCATCTCCAAACCCGGATGAGGAACCCCAAAGGTCCTCAGTTTGAATCCCAACTTCTCGGACAACATTTCCAGAATCCGAATAGGCTCTTTACCCGCCGAATTGTCATAATAGAGATAGGCAATCTTTAGACCTTTTATTGACTTCTTCTCGGCCTCTTCAATATATTTAATGGCGGCCGTGGCCTGGGACCAGTAGGAGGCTGCGGCTGGAAAAATATAGGGAAACCGCTTGCCGTCGGCAGCATCCGCCCGGCCGAAACCGGGGGTAATGGCCGGGATCCTGTCGGCCGTGAGCTTGGGCGTCAGGGAATAGGTGTGGGGGGTCCCGAAAGTGGACAGGGAAACAATACCCTCCATCTTCTGGCGCTGATAACACTCCAGGCCGCGGTTGACGTCATAGCCGTGGTTGCATTCGCTGAATTCAACCGGAATGCCTTCGATCGTCCCCCCCTTTTTCTTAAACAGCTTGATGTAATCCTTCATGCCCTGACCCGCCGGGGGACCCAAGGTGACGAGCCTGTCGTAATCGATATGGTATCCAATCACGATGGGCTTTTCTGCCAGGGCCGTGCCCGCCAGACCTGCGGTCAGGACAACCAGACCTGCCATGATTCCGACCCAAAATAGCCTTGATTTTTTCATGATATTTCCTCCTTTTGTTTGCGCTGCAACGGGTTAATATGAAAAGGGCCAGACCCGGAAGTAATTCTTGATGTTCCTCCAAACCCTGTTGAGGCCCTCAGGTTCTACCACAAGAAAGAAAATGATCAGGGCGCCAAACGTAATGACTTGAACCTGTGCAAGGATTACGGTGTTGGCGCCCCCCAAAAAGGTATCACCGACCCAATGGCCGACAATGTCCAGCACAATGGGGAGAAGGGTGATAAAAATGGCACCGTAGATGGCTCCCAGCACACTGCCCATCCCTCCGATGATAATCATGGCCAGGTAATCGATGGAGATAATCAGGGTAAAGCTTTCATAGTTGGCCACCTCGTAAAAGAAACAGTAAAGCGCACCGCCGACCCCGGCATAAAACGAACTGATGGCAAAGGCTGTAATCTTGTACCGGAAAATATTGATACCGATGATCTCCGCGGCCACGTCCTGGTCGCGGATGGCCACAAAGGCTCGGCCGACCGGGCTGCGAAACAGGTTAAGGGCGAAAACTACGGCCATCGCCAGGAAGACAAAAATGATATAATACTTATATCGCAGGATAGCTTCGGCGTCCCGGGTTGCCGGTATCCAGCCCAATAGATCCGGTGGTTTGACATAAATAGAAGAAAAGGCCCCGCCACTGACCCAGGTCCAGTGGTTGACCACCCATTCGATGATAAACTGGGCCGCCAGCGTGGCAATGGCCAGATAAAGCCCCTTGACTCTAAGAGAAGGCATTCCGAAAAACGAGCCCACCAGGGCTGCCATAATACCGGCGGCCGGCAAACACAGCAGAAAAGTTACGCCGTAGCGCGCGTTGAGGATAGCGGCGGTGTATGCCCCCACCATCATAAAGGCCGCATGGCCGACCGAGATCTGTCCGGTAGACCCGGTGAGAATGTTTAGCCCGATCGCACTGATACAGGAAATACCGATAAGCCCTGCCAGATTCAATGCATACTCGTTGGCAAGCAAGGGAAAGAGGAGATAAAAAACAATTGCGATCACGATGATCATATAGCGCTGCAAGGGAACGGGGTACAATGCCATGTCCGCTCTGTAAGTCCTTTTGTAATTGCCGCACTCTCGGTTGATCATCTGAAGCTATCCTTATTTATTCAACATCCCGTATCCAGTATAGAGTATCCTGCCAACGGTGGCAGAAATGAAGGTTTTCAGTTGTTGGTTCAAAGTTCCGGGTTCAAGGTTCAAGGTTAAAAACAGATATAACCCTCAAGTCAACTTGGAACGTTGAACGTTGAACCCTGAACCTTTTCTGTTCCGGCTCGTCCGGATTATGATTACACCCGTTCAATAATTTCCTGGCCAAAAAGTCCATAGGGTTTGACCATCAGCACCAGGATCATCAGGACATAGGGTGCAAAGTCTTTGGTCCCGCCGCCAACCAGCGGATCCAGATAGCCGGCCGCCAGGCTCTCCACCGCACCCACAATCAATCCCCCGATAATAGCGCCTAAAACACTGTCCAACCCACCCAGAATTACAACCGGAAAAACTTTCAAACCCACCTGAGCCAGCAAGGAATCCACGCCCAGGAGACTGCCCCATATCAGGCCGCCAACCACGGCTACCGCCCCGGCCATGACCCAGGCCACACCAAAATAACGGCGCACATCGATTCCCATAGCCATGGCGGTCTGCTGATCGTCAGCCACGGCCCGCATGGCGATTCCGCTGCGGCTTTTTAGAAAGAAAAAGGCAAATGCACCTAAAAGCAGCAGGCTGACCAGACAGGCCACCACATAAATCGGCATGATCAGAATTCCACCGATTTCCCAGGGCCGATCCCGTATAGGCAGCCTTAAGGAATGGGTGGATGCCCCCCACACCATGGGCGCAAATCCCCTCAGAACATAGGCCAAACCGATGGTGGCCATGATCATCGATATCACGGGTCTGCCGATCAGCGGTCTGAGCATTCCCCTCTCCACGATCAAACCAAAGACCACCATCCCGGCTGCACCGATCAGCACGGCCACAAAGAGATTGACTTTTAAGACTTCCATACTGGCCACTACAATATAACCGGCGAACATCACCAGTTCCCCCTGGGCGAAGTTGATGGCATCCGAGGCTTTATAAATGAGCACGAATCCCAGGGCGATCAAGGCGTAGAGCATTCCGATCAAAAGCCCTTCCACCAGAAGCTCTGTCATAAAATGGATGTTTTCAGACCACCATTCAGCCATTTGTGAACACCTCCACTTCTCGAATCGTCAATTTCGCGTTAATCGTCGTGGTTCGACCATCCTCATAAGTGATTTTTGCCCTTACCTCTACACTGTCCCGATCCGAGTAAAGGGCTTCGATCAGATTGGCATATTTTTCAGCGATGAATCGACGCCGGATTTTACGGGTGCGCGTGATTTCAGCATCATCCGGGTCAAGCTCTTTGTGCAGTATCAAGTACTTGTTGATCTGAGCCCCCCGAAGCTGTTTGTCCGGGTACAGACCTTTATTGACCCGGATGGCTTCATTGTAAATCAGGTCATAGACCTCGGGCTTTTGGGCGATATCTGTATAACTGGTATAGGCCAGGCTCCTTCTCTCGGCCCAGTTGCCCACAGCGCCCGGATCGATGTTGATCAGGACGACCACATAGGGCCTGTCTTGCCCGACAGCCACTACCTCTTTGATGTAGGGGCAGAACTTTAACTTGTTTTCGATATATTTGGGTGCAAAGATGGTTCCGTCCGCCAGGGTGCTGACATCTTTGGCCCGATCAATGATCTTCAGGTGACCGTCCTTGTCAAGGAAACCCGCGTCACCGGATAAAACCCACCCGTCTTTGAGCGTTTCCCGGGTGGCCTCAGGATTTTTGTAGTAACCCTGAAATACCCCGGGACTTTTATATATGACTTCACCGTCATCGCTGATCTTTACGTTGACTTCGGGTAGCGGGTGGCCAACGGTGTCGGATTTGATGTAGCCGTCCTTTTGGATGGAGACCAGTGCGCTGCTTTCCGTCATGCCGTAAACCTGTTTCAAGTTTATTCCCAGAGCACGATAGAACTCAAATATCTCAGGGCCGATGGCCTCTCCGGCCGTATAAGCGATACGCACGTTTCGCAGACCCAGATGATCTTTGAGGGGACCGTATACAAAGAATTCACCCAAACGATACAGCAGACGACGGAAAAACGAAAGCGGCTCATGGTTCATCATGGCCACAGAAGCATGCTGGCCGATATCAAGAAAAAAGTTAAAGAGTTTGCGCTTTAAAAAATCGGCATCCTCGATCTTGATCATAACATCTGTCAATAAATTCTCCCAGATACGGGGCGGAAAGAAAAGATAGGTGGGTCCAATATCTTTCATGTCCTGCATGAGTGTGGCCGTGCTCTCGGGGCAGTTGGCAGTAAAACCGGCGCAATAGGCCTGTGCCAGCGAAAATATAACATCACCGATCCAGGCCATGGGAAGATAGGCCATAATCTCGTCGGTTTCTTTAAGACCCTCGGCTCTGATGGCGTTGCGGGCAGTCATAAGGATATTTGCATGTGAAAGCATAACTCCCTTGGGTTTGCCCGTTGTGCCGGAGGTATAGCAGATAATCGCCAGATCTTCTTTTTTGCCCTTTTTGATCTCATCTTCAACATCACTCTGGTGCTCGGCGGCAAATTTGCGGCCCATTTCCTGAACCTGGGCAACGCTTTTCAAAAAGGGTTGTTGGTACTGACGCATGCCTCTGGGATCATCGTAAATGATGTATTTTAGATGGGGGCAGCGATCCTTGAGGTTTAGCAGCTTGTCGGTCTGCTCCTGATCCTCGGCCACGGCGAATTTTGTCTCGGAATGGTCCAGGACATAGTGCATCTCGTCCTCAATGGCGTCCTGAAACAGGGGCACCGGAATACCCCCCAGGCACTGGGTGGCGATCATGCTCCAGTAAAGCCGGGGCCGGTTATCGCCGATGATAGCTATCTTATCGCCGCGTTTGAATCCCAAAGATGCCAATCCAACGGCCATGGACCTGACCTGTTTCAGGTACTCGGCCCAGGAGTAAGACTGCCAGATGCCGTAATCCTTCTCCCGGATGGCATCTTTGCGATCACCGAACTTGTTGGCGTTATCCAGTAAAAGGTTGGGGAAAGTTAATTCCATCTGCACCGATCCTTCCATCAATTATCCTTCCGTCGTCAGGAATGCTCATTTCGACCAGCAGCGGAGCCCAGATAGGCCTTTATTACCTCGGGGGATTTTCGAATGTCGACGGGCGGGCCTTCGGCGATCTTGCTGCCGTATTCCAAAACGATGATGCGGTCGGATATATCCATAACCAGCCCCATATCATGCTCGATAAGCAGGATGGTTTTATCCAGTTCCTCGTTGGCATCCAGGATGAATCGGGCCATGTCTTCCTTTTCCTCAAGATTCATCCCCGCCATGGATTCGTCCATAATGATAAGCTTGGGGTCAAGGGCCAGAGCCCGTCCGAACTCTACGCGTTTTTGGATACCGTAGGCCAAAGGTCCGACGGCGGCTTTACGAACATGCTGCATTTCCAGGAAATCGATAATGTCCTCGATTTTTTTGCGATATTCAATTTCTTGTTTCTGGGCCAACCCCCAATAAATGCCGCCTGACAATACACCCTTTTTGATGCGGGCATGGGCACCCAGCATGAGATTATCGAGGACGGTCATTCCTTTGAACAGGGCGATATTTTGGAAAGTTCGCGCGATGCCGAGGGCGGCAACTTTATGGGAAGGAAATTTGGTGATGTCGGTGCCGTCGAAAATAATTTCTCCGGCTTCAAAAGAATAGACCTTGTTAATACAATTTACGAGGGTTGTTTTACCGGCACCATTGGGGCCAATGATGGCCACTATTTCACCGGGGTTGACCTTTAGACTAACGCCATTCAGGGCCATCACCCCGCCAAATTCCTTTGAAATTTGATTGGCCTCAAGAAGAGCCATGACAACCTTTTTGAAAAAGTGCAGGTGCTGAATACAATATGATATCTACTTCTGGTTCCCGTGGGAATACATCATACGAGTGTGATTCCAGCCAAGTCAAAAATTCCAACAAACCATGGTCCGCATCCAGTCGGAAGGTGTCAAAGCGCACGAACTTCAAAGATGATCAAACAGGTAAAAGTTTTGCCAGTGATGGTGAGACCCCCGTCGGTTTTGAAGAACGTTTAGTTTTTTCGAACTCCTCATTTTGCGATTAGAATTTAGTAACTGAAGGTGGCACAGCGTAGGGGGGCTTGTCAACCCATTTTTACCCGAATGAACGTCTTTTAATGTAATTTATTAGACGATTTACTCAAACAAAAAAATTAATAACGTAACACCTAAAACTTAAAACATGATGAATTCGAATTTTTCCGAATTCATCAATTACCTTCACCCATGGTGTCTTCAATATAACCTACAATTTCTTCCATGCTGGATCCGGGCGGAAAGACCGCTGCAATTCCCATTGCTTCAAGCAGGGGTATATCTTCCCGGGGGATGGTTCCGCCGGCGATGACGACCTTATTTTCAACCTTTTTTTGTTTGAGGAGGTCCATAACCTGGCGGACCTGCTGGTAGCGTCCGCCGAGACTCAGACCGATCAGGTCGACGTCTTCCTGAACGGCTGCGGTAACAATCTGTTCGGCCGATAGCATCCCGCCATAAATAACCTCCATCCCTGCATCTCGCAGGGCCATTGCCACCACAGCAACCCCGGTCCAATGGCCATCCAGGTTTGGTTTTGCCAGCAATATTCGTGGTCGTTGTGTTTGTGGGCCCATACATAAATCCTTTCTGGCTCAGCAGCTTATATGCTTAGCGGTTATCAGCTTTTGCGGCGTGCGAATATAGATAGCGTCAGGTCCCAGGAATATGATTAAAAATTTGTGGAACGGTTGAAAGCCTTTGAATTTCAGAACGTCATTTTGGGCGGATCCCAGGTGCCGAATACCTCGCGAAATACCTGGCCGACCTCTCCGACGGTCACGGACGCCTGGACCGTTTTCATCATGATCGGCATGATGTTTGCCCCGGTTTGACAACCTTTGCGAAGTTCATCCAGGCAACGGTTGGCTTTATCCGTATCACGCTCGTGTCGGAGCTGATCCAATCTTTCCATGGCAATTTCCCAGGCCCTGGGATTGTGACGAAAAGTCTCCACGCAGTGGGGTTCTTCATCCATCTGGAAGCAATTCACCCCCACCACCTTCAGCTCCCCGCTGGAAACCTTTCTTTGTTTTTTTACAGTTCCCTTTACGGCTTCCCGGTGGAAAAAGCCCGATTCAAGGGCCGGTATAAAACCGCCTACCTGATCGATTTTGTTCAGATACTCCCAGGTTCGCTTTTCTATCTCGTTGGTCAGCCATTCCACGTAATACGACCCGGCCAAAGGGTCGATGACATTGGTGATATTGCTTTCGTATTGCAAGATTTGCTGGGTTCTTACGGACATTGTGTGGGCCATCTCAGAGGGGGTGCAGATGGCTTCATCATAGGCGGCCACACCCAGCGATTGCACGCCGGCAAGCCCTGCCGCCAGGGCCTGGTAAGTGCCCCGCACGATATTGTTGAAGGGTTGTTGATACGTATATCCGGAGCCCTGCACCAGAGCATGAATTCGCATTCTGAGGGATCGCGGGTCTTTGGCGTGGTATTTTTCACTCAATAATTTGGACCACATGCGACGGGCCGCCCGCATCTTGGAGATGTCCTCAAAGAAATCACGGCCGGTGGCAAAGCTGACTCCGCCGATGGCGTATGCGAATTCATCAATCGTTAAATTCCCTCTATTCAGAATCTCATCGATGTAGGCGATGGCATTGGCCATAGTCATGGCCAACTCGTGATGGGAGTTGACGTTACACTCGCGGGCGTTGTAACCCGGGATTGAAATCGGTATCCACCGGGGCAGCTTATCCACACAAAATTCAATAAGATCACAATTCAACCGCAGGCCGGCTGCAGGACCCACTTGATCCTGGTAGAGGTTTGATAGATAAAAAAGGAAGAAATCACCCTCGCCGGTTCCGCTCAATTTTTCCAACGGAATACCTCTTTTCTGGGCCACGGAGAAATAGCAGGCGTGGGAAAAGGGGCTTAACGGCGGTCCGACGCCGCCCGGATGGCAATAAAGCTTTTCGATGGGGATACCTTCCAGGGCGATCTCAAACTCTTCGAGGGAAAACATCGGCGGCCCGAACTGACCGACTTCGTCTTTACGACCGAGAACCGCAGGATGATCCACGTCATACAAATACCAGGTGGACATATCGCTTTCCATGATAAACCCGGTTTCCCCCTGTTTTAGTAAATACAGGATGCGTTCCCTTTCGTCTTCGGCAGTACCATAACCGCTCAGTTGAAATATTCTCCAAAGTTTGGCCCGGTACATGTCGGGATAGGCGCCCCGGGTAAAGGGCGCTTGCCCGGGGGCTCCCAGATCATTTTCATAATCTAAGTCGGCAATATCCTGGGGACCATAAATCTTTTTTAAGGGAATCCCGGAGATAGTGCTGTCATAGTCGGGTTTTTTTAGGATTTCCATTTCGGGACTCCTTTGTTCAAAATGATTTAGGGTTGGGCCCGTTGCACCCGCTTATAGCGGGATTGACCATAAAAATTGAAAGCATACCATAAAACCGGCTTCAGTCCTGATTGGCACCTAAGGATAAATCGGGTGAAAAACCACTGACATAAACAACAGCACATCGAATGCTGTGGAGATGAGAATATGGAATAGGCATTGGGGTGTCAAGCAATCATTAAAAGTTGGGCGGAAAATCGCAACAATCATTGATCTAAATTTAATGATCAAATCGTTTTGCGTTTCCGACAATTAAATGTTAATTTAAGAAAATATCCGGATTAAGCTGGCAGCAACCTTTATGCAGGGCTCAAATAACTTAGCTAAAACAACAAAAGAAGACCTACAATGAATATGCCCGAAGATACTCAATGGGAAGATCTGGTTGTATCCCCCGAAGAAGCGCTTGCCAATATCAAACCGGGGATGACCATCTTCCTGGGAAGCGGTGTGGCCGAGCCGCGCACGTTGATGAAGGCACTGATCGACTCCGGTGCTCCCAATACCAATGATCTGGAATTGATCCAGTTGACGAGTCATTCGGACGTTTTTTCATT
>CAMYNZ010000098.1 GCA_947259865.1 uncultured Desulfobacterales bacterium
ATCATCAGCGACTGCATCGTGCAAACTCATGCATAAGGGGTCGTAGCCAAAGAACAGCGATTAGACATTATAACAATAGGTTAGGGGTAAAATCAACATTGTGCCCCGAAGATAGGTTTGGGTTACCGCCTGTTCTTTGGCAACGCTCCCTAATGCCTTCAGACAGTGCACGATTTCGCTGCTGATAATTCATTCCGCTTCTAACAAAGGTTGGCAGGAAAAACTCCCCGACCCCTCAAATAGTTACAATTCGATCAAAGACAAAACCCTATTTCATATGAGATGGTTTATGTCAAACAATACTATTTAATCGAAGGGTCGGTTATAGTAATGTTGTTCTTTGAAAACTGAAGAAAATGTTTTGATGTTGATCCGGGCGGATTAATTAATATATATCTTTTAATAATCCGCAGAATCAATAAGTAGTTTCGATATTATGTTACAAAACCAATATTGATATTTTGGGCGCTAACAAAATTATGAAAAATAATATTGTCATATATCAAGAGTCCGACATTAGAACAAAAATTCACATGCGCGAAGGGGAGCAAAAACTGGGTGAAAAACTTGTCGTTATGAAACCTGGTGAAGGATTGGAAAATTTGATCCAATATGTTAACCGGGGCATCACCTATGTTTTGTTGGGCATCCCCGAGTCAGTGGGTCCCATGGCCAATTATGGCAAGTGCTGCACCGATCATGCCTGGTTGGCTTTTTTGCACGCTTTTCTGAATATGCACAGCAATCAATTTCTGGCCGGCGATAACATTCTGTGTCTGGGGCATGTTGATACGGGTGCCATCAATACCGAAGCCGGATTGCTGGATAAAAAAGCACCCGACACAATCCAGAAATTGCGCACATTATGTACCCGTCTGGATGATTTGGTTTATCCCGTCATAGAAAATGTCGTTAAGGCCGGTTTGATACCGATCGTTGTCGGCGGCGGCCACAATAATGCCTATCCAATTTTAAAAGGTACCGCCAGGGCGCTGGGCGCCTCCGGGGGAATAAGCTGCGTTAATTGCGACCCCCATGCCGATTTTCGGGAATTAGAAGGACGGCACAGTGGCAACGGGTTCTCATATGCCTACGCCGACGGATTCTTGTCCAGATATTTTATTTTGGGGTTACATCAAAATTACAACCCCTCGGCGGTGCTGGAAAAAATCGACCGAATGGAGTCTGCTGCCTACGTTCCTTTTGATTCAATGGCGGATATTGCGGCTGGACTGGAACAAGTGTTAAGATTCTTCAAAGGCGTCCGCCAACCAGTGGGCATCGAACTAGATATGGACAGCATTGTAAACATGCCGTCCAGCGCCATGACTCCCAGTGGTTTTACGGTCGAAGAAGCCCGAAAATTTATGCGTGTGATGGCCGTAAACCTCAAGTGTGCGTATGTTCATTTACCGGAGGGTGCCCCCTCAGACAATTCCGATCAGATGATCACGGTCGGCAAGACACTGGCCTACCTGATCGCGGATTTTATCAGATTCAACAGCAGTTAGCGTGAATGTCCCAAAGACATAGTGCTGGTCCCCACGAGTGCGCCGACCCGGGCTAGGGGTATTTTTTTTGCCGACAAGATACCGTATCATTGGCGATTAGGCTTCGAAAACGGCAACTCCCTCTCATTTTACTCCCTGCTGGTAATAACATTCTGAGTCCCAAAAAAGAACACAACTGCTTTTGCCTGGCCAGGCGGCAGTTGCCCTTTGCCATTTAAAACTGCTGGAGTTATTATCTTGTCGGCAAAAAAAATACCCCTCGCCCGGGTCGGCTTATCTATGTTATGTTATCGGAAGGCCATTTTAAAAATCATTAGGACATTGTAAACAGGCCGTAATTTATATTTGCTTCACCAGTGGAGGTTTCAAACAATGAGTCGTTTTCTGATGGTGGATATTGGTGCCGGAACCATGGATATTCTCTGTTATGATACGGAATCGAATTTGCACTACAAAGCGGTGGTTCAATCGCCGGTGCGCCATCTGGCAAATAAAGCCGCCGAATTACCAGGGGATCTGCTGCTCACCGGACACGAAATGGGCGGCGGTCCCATCACCCAGGTGCTTAAAAAAAGGGCACAGGAAACAACGGTTGTGATGTCAGCATCGGCCGCTGCCACACTGCATCACAACCCCGCCATGGTACGGAGCTGGGGCATAAAAATTGTGGATGACCTGCAGGCTGAAGATCTGCGGCAAAGCAAAAAATACAGCCATTTGCATATCTCCGATCTGGAACAGAGGCGGCTGAAGAGAATTCTAGCTGGATTTGGCGTGCCGTTATCTTTTGAAGCCGTAGCAATTTGCGCCCAGGATCACGGGGTACCGCCGGAGGGGATGTCGCACCTGGATTTTCGTCATTCTATGTTCACCGCCATTTTAAATCAAAAACCTTATCCTGATGTCCTTTTATACGGAAAGGACGAAGTACCGTCCAGCTTGAACCGCCTCACCGCTATAGCCCGCAGTGCGACCGAATTGCCGGTTGATGAAATTTATGTGATGGACAGTGGCATGGCCGCAATCCTGGGTGCATCCATGGATGCGCTTACCCGTCAAAAGAAAAAAAAGCTGCTACTGGATGTGGCAACTTCCCACACGGTGGGCGCTGCAATGGAAGGCGACGAAATAGCGGGTTTTTTCGAGTACCATACGATCGATATCACCCTGGAACGATTGGAGGACCTGCTGCAGGATCTGACAGAGGGCCGATTGGACCATAACCGAATTCTGGAAGAAGGGGGGCACGGCGCCTATATCCGCAAAGCATTCGGATTTGAAGCCACCGAAATCATCCTGGCGACAGGTCCGAAGCGCAAAATTACAGAAAATTCGAAATTGCCGATGGTGTTCGGTGCCCCGCTGGGGGACAATATGATGACCGGAACGGTGGGACTTTTGGAGGCCGTTCGAAGGCGCAAGGGTCTGGAGCCCATTGTTTATCTATAATTTTTTTATCTCCTGAACCTCTCTATTTCGGTTGTATTTAGTTCAGGGGTCGGGGTGTTTTTTTCACGGCAAGATGCCGGGTTGTTGCCTGCCAAGCCTGACAGCGGCAACTGCCTTGCATTTTACTGCCAGCTATTTAAAACTTTCACTCCAACAAGAACCGACGCTGTGTTTTGCCTTTCTCAGCGGCAACCGCCTACTGCACATTAGAAGCAGCGGGGCGATCATCTTGTCGTGAAAAAAACACCCCGACCCCTCATTTAGTTAAGGGCGCGGTTAATTTTTAGATTAGGCCGCTGCATGAATCATCCGTCCCGCCATGGCGGGATGCAAGCTCATGCATAAGGGAGCCTATCGAATGAACAGCGAAAATAAAAGTTTATATAGGAAAAAAAAGTATGGCTGCTTTCAACGGATTCTCAAAAGAGTTGGTCGATTTTTTTCAGAACCTGAATAACAATAATTCCAAGCAATGGTTTGAGGCCCATAGAAAAATATATGACGATTATGTGCTGCAACCGGCCAGGGAATTTGTGATTGAGATGGGCAAAAAACTCGAAAAAATTGCGCCGGCTGTCAACGCCATACCCAAGATCAATCAAAGCCTATTCAGAATAAACCGCGATACCCGTTTCAGCAAGGATAAGCGACCTTACAAAACACACATGGGAATCTGGTTTTGGGAAGGCCATCGAAAACGGATGGAAAGCTCGGGCTTTTACTTCCACGTTGAAGAAGGGCGATTGCTTCTGGCCGCCGGCGTTCATTGCTTTACCCCCGAAATGCTGACACTTTACCGGGAGGCCGTTATCGATAAAGCACTCTCCCCTCACCTGAAAAAAGCCGTCAAAAAAGTTTCTGTAAAAGGATATTCTATCGGCGGAAAGCACTACAAAAGAATCCCCAGAGGATATGATTCGGCTCATAGAAATGCTGATTTCCTATTATACAATGGATTATATGCAATGGTGGAACAAAAAATTCCAAAATGGTTTTTTTCACCCGTAGTCATTGATAATAGCTTTTCGTATTTTCAAAAAATGCTGCCATTGCATGGCTGGCTTAAAAAGGCCCTTATAAAATGACACCACAATTGTGAATAAACAAAATACAAAGTAAATTATAACTATCTAGTATCACGAGGTATCTGAAATATTTAAGGACCTCGCTGTAGACCGATGATAGTAGAATGATAGTTGTCATATATATTTCTTCATTTTGTTTACCCTTTGGGCTTTGCTTTCAGCTACGACCCAACTGTTCGGGAAAGCCGCGCCAGGGGCGGATCTTCGACCATGACGTTTGCACAATTAAGGTGAAAGTTTACGGCGGTCGCTGCAAATCTTCTCACCTTTCCCTTGACAGTTGTCGACAAAAATCCTATATCTGATTGATTACATTTAATTTAGGATAATTAGAACCTTATCAAGTACTATGTCTCGTGCGCCTTTTGTTAACTTATTTTGGAAGGAGGAAATTTTCCAATGGCTGAAGGTCGGATTAAATGGTATAGTGAGAAAAAAGGATACGGTTTCATCGAAACTGAAGATCAGGGCGATGTTTTCATGCACAAATCCGGCATCGAGGACCATGGATTTTTTCAACTTCAAAAAGATGATCGCGTTACATTTGAACTTAAAAAAACTCCCAGAGGAATTCAAGCTGTCAGGGTCAAACGGCTAGAGTAGGCTGGCTTTATTTATTTTTATTCGAATAATAATTAAGGCAGAGTCCAAAATTGCTCTGCCTTTTCAATTTCTTCACAAGGATAACCAAGGATAACCTATGAAGCAAAAATTTTTAATCAGCCTCGATGAAAAAACCCACGAGCTTTCCATAAAGGAATATGCCGTGTTGGAAAGGACCTATAAATACAGCGATGCTGCAGGCATAGAAAAAGATACGTATTCTTTTCTGTACAAGGAAACGTATGATAGTGATGTTATAGAATCTGCAATCTCTGAAGGTAAAGATACGCTGATCAGCATCCTAAGGACCCACAATATGTTTCCGATTGAAAGTTATATAAAGGAAATGGCCGAGTCCGTAATCAACTTATATGGTCCAGAACAGGACCTGTCCGTAGAACTTGTATTCGACGACAAGGATTTATTATAAATATTTCCCCAAACAACTAACATAACTCAGTCTATCTGCATTTCTCTGTTTTTTTAATTTCATTTTTCAACCATAAAGGAAGTTTGATGAATACGTTACTGATATATCCCGCATTTCCGGATACATTTTGGAGCTTTAAGCATGCATTAAAGTTTATCCACAAAAAAGCAGCCTTTCCGCCGCTGGGGCTGCTAACAATTGGGGCCATGCTGCCGAAAGAATGGCCGAAACGTCTAATTGACATTAATGTGACCAAACTCACCGAAAAGGATCTGGAATGGGCCGACTACGTCTACATCGGTGCGATGGTCATACAAAAAGAGTCGGCACTGAATACCGTCGCCCAATGCAAGGCAGCCGGCCTCACGGTCGTAGCTGGCGGACCGCTCTTTATTAGTGAACACGGTCTGTTTGATGACGTTGATCACTTTGTGCTGAATGAAGCCGAAATCACATTGCCGCCTTTTTTGAAAGACTTGAAGCAGGGGTGTGCCAAACGGGTCTACACCACGACCAGGTTTGCTGACATCAAGCAAACACCGCCCCCGGCCTGGGGCTTGATAGATCTGAAACGCTACGCCTCCGCGAGTGTGCAATTTTCAAGAGGTTGCCCCTTTAATTGCGATTTTTGCAACGTGACGACATTGTTCGGTCATAAACCACGCATCAAGTCTGCCGCCCAAGTTATTGCTGAATTGGATGCCCTTTACAATCTGGGATGGCGCGGGCAAATCTTCTTTGTGGATGATAACTTCATCGGTAACAAAAGGTATCTGAAAAGCCATTTGTTGCCGGCACTCATTGAATGGCACAAAAACAAGAAAGGCATACCGTTTAATACGGAAGCATCTCTAAATCTGGCCGATAACCAAGATTTGATGGAAATGATGGTCGAGGCCGGGTTTGACTCGGTTTTTGTTGGGATCGAAACACCGGACGAGGGCAGTCTGGCTGAATGCAACAAAAAGCAGAATAAAAACCGTGATATGGTCGAGAGCGTAAAGCTCATTCAGCGATCCGGGCTGCAGGTTCAAGGAGGTTTTATTGTCGGATTCGATAATGATACTCCCTCCATATTTCAACGGCAAATTGATTTTATTCAGAAAAGTGGAATCGTGACGGCTATGGTCGGTCTGCTTCAGGCGCCTGCCGGTACACGCCTTTACAAACGGATGCAGCAAGAAGGGCGCCTGATCAAAAACATGACGGGCGATAATACGGACGGCACCACCAATATCATTCCGCGCATGGAGCTTAAAGCCTTATACGAGGGCTATAAAAATATAGTGGGTCAACTTTATGCTCCCAAAAACTACTATCGGCGCGTTAAAACCTTCCTGCGAGAATACAAGGCGCCCAAAGTGGAAATCCCGCTTGACTTCCAGCGATTTCTCGCTTTTTTTCGTTCCAGTATTAGATTGGGAGTATTCGGCAAAGAACGCTTCCAGTATTGGAAACTTCTCAGTTGGACGCTGGTGCGACGCCCAGGGCTGTTACCGCTGGCCATAACGTTTGCAATCTACGGTCATCACTTCCGCAGAATTTGCGAATTATATATCCGTTGATGTTTTAAAAGACAGCCCGAGATACCAGGAATCTTCCGGATTGAATGGCCCGGTGTGAAACTCCCCGATTTCAAAACTCAATCAAAATAGGATTTTGGTATCGGATCAGGTAACGATAGTTGATGAAATGCAAAGTGAATCAGGCCGGTGCATTAAGCGGAGGAATTACTAACCAAAGGTGGGCAGGATTATGTATAGCTGCCTTTATTATCCTCTTTTCCATAATCCCACAATGTAGACGCGGTTTTACCTGCTGCCATAAGAACGGCCGCCACCATACCCGCGGTCATTTTTTTTGGGGCGTGCTTCGCTGATTTTTAAGTTTCGCCCCCGAACTTCCGACCCGTTTAACTCATTGATAGCCGACTGGCCTTCATCCCGGTTGGACATTTCGACAAACGCAAAGCCTCTTGACCTTCCGGAATAGCGATCTGATATTATTTTGGTGCTCCCTACCTCTCCGAATTGTGCGAATAGATCGTTGAGTTCAGTCTCAGTCGTATTGTAGGAGAGGTTTCCCACATAAATTTTTATTGTCATAACAAGATTCTCCCATATGAGGCAGGGCAGAAACAATTTCGAAAGACATGAGTGGCTGTAGGAGTTGCTAGGAAGGGATACCCGACAATGCGAAAAGTGTCTGCACGGCTCTCTGAATATTAATCAATGAATTTTCATACCAAGACTAACCATGATTATGAAACAATGCAAGACATTAACCGAATGTTATCCAAATTTCTTCTGACCGGGTTTGAAATCTTTTTTGAGTGCCGCTATCGGTCAGAGCTTGTTTTTCCTGTTGCGCAGTTCAAAGCCTTTCAGGCTTTTTATGTCTTTGTTGCCTTTATACTGAATCATTACCTGATGGGTTTGGCCGACATCAAAAAGCAAGCCTTTAATTTTTTGCAGCTCCGTTTGAAACGATGGGTTACTTTCCAGTTCCCCCGCTATAACCTTGTCAATTCCCAACGATGCCAGGAATGTGCCCTGGGGGCAATAACCAAGGGTTTGCAGGCCGGTCGCTTCACCCCAATCTTTGAGGGCTGTGAAGTTGACATGGGCCGTAATATCCTGATCACCGAGGTGCAGGTAGGGATTTGTATTGCGGGTATGCCGATAATAACACAGAAGTGTGCCTTTATTCCGTTGGGCTGAATAGTACTCCCAGGCCGGGTATCCATAATCGATTGTCAATTCAAATCCCTCCGACATTATATTGTCCAAGCTTTGCAGATGATCCCCAATACGCAGATTTACCTCGCTGCAATAGCCCCTAATTTCAGGAATCTTATATTGTACAAGGTAGTCGGATAGGGCGGGATCACTAAAATCACCCGGCAGATCAACCAGGCCGTTGGCAGACATATCAACATATATTTCCCGAAACCGATCCGTTACAATGATGCGGTGGACGGGAAATGCATCAATTAATTCATTGGCAATTACGCATCCGCAGAATCGATCAACGTCATCCATGGAGGTTTTCCAGCTGACACGTCCCTGATAACGATTTAGCAGTTTACTTTGATGTTGAATTGCGGATGGGTTTTTTTCAACAATGACATATTTCCAGTTTCCGCTCCATTTTAGCTTATGCTCCAGATAATCGATAATATTTTCAGCAAAAAAACCTCGGCCGGCACCGAGCTCAAGAATCGTAAATTTCCCGGTTCCTTCTAATATCCGTTTCATTTCATCCAATTGAATTGCTATCATCCAGCCGAATATTGGGTGAAGATGCGAGGAGGTGTAGTAGTCACCGTCAGGGCCGATTCGGATATCATCGGTCATATAATAACCCAGACCGGGATAATAGAGGACCAGGGCCATGAACTTTTCGAAGGTAATGGGACCGTCCTTCTCAATCAAGCTTCGAATGATATATTCAAGTTTACCGGGGTTCATAAAAATGCGTGTTAAACTGTGGTTGGGCCGGTATCCGATTTGTACAGCATGCCCCAGAGTTGCGACATGAGCATTCCCGTTAGCATCAGTCCGCACCCCAGTATGCCGCGAGGTGTGAGAATTTCTCCCAGGACAAGCCATCCGCCCAATACTGCGAACACTGCCTCGAGGCTCAAAAGAATGGCTGCATGCGCCGGGTGAGCGTTGCGCTGGGCCACCACCTGAAGGGTGTAAGCCACACCCACCGAGAGTACGCCACCATATAAAATCGGAAGGGCAGCCCGGTAAATTCCAATCATGGTAATTGCTTCGAATAAAAATGCAGTAACAAGACTTAGAATCGAGCAGGTCATATACTGGACCGCAGCCAGTTTGATTGGATCCATACGCGGGGACAGCCATCCGATAATAAGAATTTGAGTGGCCCAAAAAATGGCCCCGGCCAGCTCCAAAAAATCCCCGTGGGCAATAGTGAATTTAGCGGTGATACATAAAAAATAAAGCCCGCATGCGGCCACCAGAGCACCCAGCCAGGTGCCGGAATTGGTTCGTTGCTTGACTATAAGACCGAGCATTGGAACAATGACAACATACAACCCGGTAATAAAACCGGCGTTGCCCGCAGTGGTGTAAACCAGACCCACCTGTTGAAAAGAGGCCCCGGCAAAAAGAGCCAGCCCGACAAACACCCCTCCGGTAATGAGATTTCTGGTCGCAAGATGGTGTTTTTTCTTGTCTGAATTATTGGACACCATATTGTTTCTTACAACAAAAGGGATGAGAACCAGACCGCCCAGGGCAAAACGGATACCGTTGAAGGTGAATGGTCCTACATGGTCCATTCCGAGACGTTGGGCCACAAATGCAAAGCCCCAGATGATTGCAGTAAAAAGCAACAGGGCGTCTGTTTTAATAATTTGGGTGCTCAAATATGTCCTCAGATGTTTCTCCCCGGATGCAATATCGGAATCTCTTTTTGGGTTTTTAAATTAACAATTGAAATTCCGGACACAATCAACCCTAAAGCAACCAGAATTTTTAATGTTATCGGCTCACCTAAAACCAGTCCGCCTAAAAAAACTCCGGCCATTGGCATGATAAAAAGAAACGAGTGAATCGAGACGGCACCATATTTACGCAGCATGGTATTCCAGGCCACGAAACCGAAAGAAGCGGTTGCCAGGCTCTGGTATAGGAGCGCAAAGATGACCTTGGAATCTAAATTGAATATCATTTGACCGTCCCACAACAGGGCTTCGATAAAAAACAAAGGGAGCGAAAATAATGCGGGATACAGTACAACTTGAAAAGGTTGGAACCGTTCTAGTATTTTTTTGGTGTACACTGCATTGACAGCCCATAAGAAGGTGGCGATGAAAATAATAACGTCTCCGATCTGAAAATCGGTATTCAGGCCTTTTTTTTCCAGAAACACAAAGACGACCCCAGAAAAGCCTGTGAGGATGCCGAAAAGTTTTCTTTTGGTAATTTGGTCATTGGGAATAAAAACATGGGCCAGAAAAAGAACAAAAAACGGTTGCATGTTCACCAGTAAAGTTCCACGAGAAGCGAGGGTTTTGCTTAATCCGAAATAGAAAAGCGATAACTGAACAGCGAATAAAGCCGAGATAATCAGCAACGGGTATATCTGGTCTCTTTTGATTATCAGCGGTTGCCGGGTTGCCAGAGCCCATAAAAAAATCGCTGCTGCGGCCATAGTGAAACGGATGCCGGCGGCAGTAAACACCCCCAAACCGGTGAGGCTGATCTTAATTGCAACGGCATTGGCCCCGAAAAGGATGCATAAAAATGCAACAAACAGGCCGCCGAAAAAAGAGAGCCTTTGGATCACGGGGGAGTGTTTTGCCATAGTAAGGGATCGTCCTCAAAAATACCGTAAGATCATTATGTTAATAATTCAACGCGTGAATTGCAATCAAATCCAAGGGCACCTTTAGCACAAGTGCTAAAACTTTATCAACTGTATCGGGAAACGGGTGTTTTTCCCCTGTGGCGATGTAAAAACAATCATTGCCGAAATTCTACAATTTCCATTTGATTTGAAAAAAGACTGTTGGTCATGACGCCAGAATAAACCGGATTTATCCTTGACACCACATTTTTGATTATTTATGGTGGAATCGGTCTAGGTTCTATAATATCCATAAAAGCTGAATGATCGTCATTATTTATTTCAGCCTCACTACTTTTATTAAAATCAATC
>CAMYNZ010000099.1 GCA_947259865.1 uncultured Desulfobacterales bacterium
TCTGTGAAATATGCTCCAACAAAAAGAAGGCAACAATCACGGTGATAAAGCCAGTGCTCAAGCTTAATAACAATGCGCGCTGCGTCAAATCTGATCCTAAACCAAGGCTCCAGTAAATAATCGGCCACATTATAGCCGCCAGCATCCACATACTCAAATCCAAGGCCATGAGAAAAAAGGGTTCGTTGAGCACTTTTCGACGGGCCATGTTCTCCAGTTCCTTTGACACTTCTGTGCCTTTGAATTTGGCATTTAGATATATCCGAATGGGTCTCTCGTAAAGCAGGGTCATCCCACAAACGAATATAAAAGCAAATGGCGCATAAATGGTATCTATCACATCGACAATGGGGATTTCCCATATTTCTTCAGGCAACGGTTCCGCTCTAAACATCAGCTTATGAACAAATGTCACGGCGAAAAAATTGGCGAAAAAATTAGCACCAATCATTTCGTTTTTAAGATGCAAAAATTTTGATTTGGTCATGGCTTTTCTTTCTATAAGCAGGAGAATCTCATTTCGGTGTCGCAAAAAGTTAACATTTCTTAGTTTGCATCGGGTAGTGGCGGACAATCATTGGTCACTAGGAGTGGCTTCAGATTTGCTATCAAGATATAAGGTGACTCTTGCGTCTTGTTTTTCAACCACAACCTTCAAGCCGGAAAGTGCTGCAACAAATATATCAATATCCTCTCTGCTTTGTAATGAATCTAAATCAAAGCCTCTGGTTTGCAAGGCCTCTGTGACCCGATCTTTGGTATGATCCGGTAAAAATGAACTGAACTTCACTCCCGCTTTAAGAACCTGGATGGGAACCTTAATTGTCACAGCACCTGTTTGGCCGTTCTCCTTTTCTTCTGGTTCAAACTGAATGATGATCTGTCTTGGATCCCGGTCCGGTGGCGGTGATTGAAATGTTTGCAGTAAGGCTTTGGTTTCGAGGGCGGCATGTTTATCAGAAAGGGTAAATCCGGTTCTTTTCAGACGCAACAGTATCAGAAGGCTCCATCCAAGTGCCGGCCAAATAATCCACCAATAACCGCGGTAGGTGATTATATTGATGATAAAAAGACCGCTGTTAACGATCAAAAAATTTCGCAATTGCCTGTAGAGCAGGGTTTTAGACTGATTTTTCCGTCTCCGGTGAACTTCACCGAAAATATCTCCCATCTGTTCTAATTTTTCTGTCTGCTCGGCTTTCTCCTGGCGCCAATTTTTATGAGGCGATTCCGGGCTGTCTATAAGGACGCTGTAAGCGGTTAGGGGTTTGGAAGCAGTTTTAACGATTTTTTCATCGAGATCCGCGTATTCAAACGGCAATTTATCCTCGATTTGATCATAAACAGTTTTTGAAATACAGATGCCGCCGGGTTCTGCCAGACCCTCCAAACGGGTCGCGATATTGACACTATCTCCATATAACCGATCTGAATCCGCGATGACGTCACCGAGATTGATCCCGATATGAAACGCCAGCGTGAGATTTTCAGACAGCTGGGCGTTCCTGGCCCTGAGCGTTTTCTGAATGGCCACCGCACCCTGCACCGCATCAACAGCAGTGGCAAACTCGGCCAGTATATTGTCTCCCGGTGAAACCACGAGGCGACCATAATGCTGCTGAATGAGGTTGGTCGTAACATCATAGCAGGCGGTTAACACTTTGAGGGTCTCGGTTTCATCCCCCCCCAGGAGGCGACCGTCATCTTTAACATCGGCACTCAGGATCACAGCGCGTCTGCGTTTATTATTTTCGACCGTCACGGATGGCCTCCACGTTTTTCGCGTAGTCTTGCCTTTTGTGTTTTTGTCATGCCTGCAGGATGGAAAACAAGACCACTGATTCAGACACAAGGCAGCCCCGGATTGTGACCTGCCTTTTCTGGTGAAACCAAAATCGGAACGTATTTTTCGGAAGGTTAGTGCTAACTAGAAGTGGTTTGTATGGCAAGAAAAAATACCCCGCCCCCTGATCTATAAGGAAATCTACTGATTAGCTGTATTTTTAATTGACATTCGACACAACTGCTCAGGATTGACTTTCGGCTCTGTTGGTAATGTTCTGCTTGGAGATCTCAATCCACTCCAAGATTTGATGGATCACATCTTCATGATATACGGAGTCTCCGAGTCGAATCAACTCATCTGCCATACTTTTGACGTATTCGA
Organism: uncultured Desulfobacterales bacterium; assembly: GCA_947259865.1. Next base: position 2,168 of record CAMYNZ010000099.1, read on the forward strand.
GAAGGTATATATTTTTGGCTTCCCCGATACGCCCCAATCCGCGCACAGCTACCTTGAGAAGCTGCAGCAAATCTGCCATATGAAGCTGACTCTTTTTCAGATGGTAGATCTCGGACTCCGGATCTCCGAATTCCTTTACCGCGCTCACTATCACCGATCTGGCGGTTTCCCCGCCAACCAGTGAGAGGAATATGTAGGCTTCCCTCTCCTGGGCCAGCAAATATTGGGCGTCCATTGACTTTTTTTCTTCCGCATCGGAATTCAGCTCCTTGCTGAGCCGGCTGTGCATGGTTTTGATCTTCTCAAAAAATTTTTCCCGGTCTCGATCGATCTTCCAGGCGGCATACTCCGCGACATCTTTATCCAAACCCTCCTCAACCAAAAGGACATCTTCAGGGGTAATTTGATAACTGATAAGCTCGCGGTTATATTTTCGGACGAGCCGATTGGCCAGCATGAATGCTTTTCTGTCTGCAAATTTCACAACCGCCGGATTTTCGCACAGATCGGCCAGGAGTACTGAAACGGACCTTTTGGGTTGTTTTAATCGATCGACCAGTAATTGCAGGGAATTTAAAAAAGCGGTCCGATCTCCTTGATGCAGGGTTTCCTTGAGGTAATGCCACAGGAATTCGAAAATCCTTCTTTCAAACCGGGCAAATTCCGGAATAATCGTCCCAAAGGTTCCTTTTCGGAAATTTCCCCTTCCGTCAAAACAGCTTTTAAGCAGATCGATCAGTTCTTCGGCTTCCTTTACTGAAACCTCAAAATCTTTGGCAAGAGTTGCATAATCCTGATCATCAAAATCCACCACACGGTGCACGATGTCTTTCATCTTTTTTTTGGCCGCAGATCTCCGTTTGTAAAAAGAGACCAGATTTGCGAGCTTGTTGTGTACCTTTCCAATAAGTGTCTCTTGGCCGGCGGATTTAGTCGTCACATCTTTGTCTTCTACATTAAGGTCATCGTAAACTTCGTCATGTACCCGATCAAGGCGTTTTTCAACGTTGTCGAGAACCTCTTCTTCGATGTGGCGTTCTTCGGGCTTTTTTTCAATAGATGTCAAAAGTCCGCTTGTCAGCTGGAGTCGCTCGACCACCTGGTGGGAATTGATTCTTTGAAAATCGTTGCCATAGACGCTTTTTAACACCCGGGCGGTATCCGTCTGAGATCCTCCCGAACTCTCCACCACAACCCGGGCGACCTGAGCCATTTCCTCCGAAACGACTTCCCGGTCACTTTCGACCATCATCCACTTTAAATTATTGATTTCGATAGGAGAGGGGATAAGTTTTTCGCGAAACTTTTTGATACTGAATATGGCACTGTAGACGCTGGGGTGGAGACTTATGGATATTTTAGCATCCGGGTGGTGCATCCAGTTGTCGACCTTTTTGGCCAGCTGCGTCATGGTTCGCGGTTTTAAACCGTTTAAGCCGGCCAGCAAGGTTAGATTGGGATCCGGCAGATCCCTTTCATTGGTTACCAGTCCAACAGAAACTTGTTTCCCGTTTACATTAAAAACAATCGGTGATTTGGTTTTTGATGCTTTATCGTATCGGGAAACGATACGCAGTGCCATGCGCACTCGCTTTGATTCTGTCTTGTTTTTGGGAATTTTCAGAAATAAGTTGTTGATCTCCTGGTTTGATAAAATCTCAAATGATTTCAGAATCTTGTCTGGGAGAGTCGAGTCCGTGAAACCGATACGTTTGATCATGTGAGCGACAATGTCAAGATCCAGCACAATATGACCGAAAATGACCTCATAGTCGAATTTTGGCGATACGTTGGGGTTGGTCGCAGACCCCCGGTATCGAATCAGAATCGGGTTGACCTGACCGGGTCGCTGGCTGAACTTGTGAAATATTTTGTCGAGCTGGTTGAAGATGGCTTTCTCTTTTTCGACCAGATTTGATGAATCTACGCTGATAAAATAAGAACTTAGAGCATTGACCATTTTACCTAAAAGAAGTCGCCAGGCATCATATTGTTTTTCTTCTTCCAGCAAACTTTGGGCGAGCCGATTCGCATCAAGGGGCTCCAGACTGCTTAATTCTCGGGTATCGATGCCGTCAAAACTTTGATAAAGCTGTTTGGCGTCATCATCCAGTTGAATTTTTTGTTCTTTCATTTTGAGGTTTCTATTTGTCTTTTAGGGATATAAAAAAGCTTAATACACCGTAAAGTGTCGCAAAAATAGGGTTTTCTGTCAAGAATGGATTGGACGGCGGGTGTGTGCACCGGTTTATCATTTATCGGTGTCCAGGGAACAGTGAAGCTCCCCGCAGTCCGCCAAAGTACTCGGACGGATGAGCAGTACATTTTGAAGAGGCCTGCAATCCGTCGATGATCTCTGGCGGATTTATCCGCCAATGTCTTTTGGAGGACTAATTGGGCCTAAGACAGGGTTTTGAAACCATTTCTAAGACCCGTATCCGCCTGTGATATACTTCTCAAGCTCTCGAATGGTTAGTTTCTGATCCGAGATAACCTGGTTGACCACATCACCGAGGGTTACTATGCCGATCAGCTTTTTATTCTCCATTACGGGCAAGTGGCGAATTTGTTTGGCGGTCATCAGAGCCATGCAGTCTTCCATGGTAGCGCCGGGGTTAATATAATAAACCTCCCGGGTCATCAATTCACCAACGGCTGTTTCCTTGGAAGATTTGCCTCTGAGAATGACCTTGCGGGCATAATCACGTTCGGAAAAGATACCAACGAGCTTTGCCCCGTCAATAACCAGCAGTACACCTATTCCCTTGTCTGCCATTATTTGTAACGCCTTATAGGCGGTTTCCTGTGGGGCGATGGACCATATGTCGCTGCCTTTAGATTGCAAGATTTGTCGGACAGTATGCATTGCGTTACGTCTCCTTTCCTCAAAATGGCCGATTATTTTCAGTCAGCTGCAGGATCAATTGATTTGGTTCGCCTGGGTACCAGTGTTTTTTAAACTGCAATATTTTGTAAGTGTTCGCCGATAAGATGACACCATGATTTTCAGCTCTCTGCAGTGAAAGTTATGCGGTTGTTGACAGCAAGCGAGGCAGACGAATCCGTGTCAGGTAAGATACCCGCGAGGTGGTTGTAGCTTATAGATCATTCAAGTAAGATGATGATCCTTGAAAGTCAAGGGAAAACAGAAGTTTAACTGTCATAGCCAGCGGGTTTTCGAACCACTTTAATGATTAAAAATTGAAACAGAATCGCGCTTTTAGTAGCGGGGAGATGGAATTTTAAAATCACTTCTAGTCCCCACTAACGAGATGGATGATATTAGCCGGGCTTGTGATCCAGAAACCTTCGAAACCTTGCGGTAATGACTCAATCTTATCACAACGAACGATTTCTTTTTGGGCGAGATATTCCGCAGCCGCGGTTACATTATCCGTTTTTATTTCCAGCCAAATTTCAGCCTGACTGATATGATCGACCGCATCCAGCCAAAGACGCTTGTCACCGAATTTGAAAACGATACCCGGCAGCATGCTTTCAATTTGAGGCAAACCGATGACATCCCGATAAAATTTGACGGTGGCTGAATATTCGTGAGGCGGTATTTTCATCGCAATGTTATCACCGGCTAAAAACTCCGGTTGTTGGGGCTTCGCCATAGCCTCTCCTTGGGTCAAATGATCAAAAATTAAAGCAGATACAACACCGGACAATGAACACCTGGATTTTGCACGCGGGGGAATTGTACCTATTCCAAATCCTCCTTGGCGTTATTTTTTCCCCAGAAGCTGTTTGACCATGGTTTCCACATCCGTAGTTGAGTCCTTGCAGGAATGACCCCGGCATACGTGTGCGGTCGCTTTTCCCTGAACCACCTGCAAACCGTCTGTATATCCGGCAAGATTGGCCAACTGCTCGGCGTAGCGGTCCGACTTGACCAGCGTGACCCTGTTGGGCGTGTAATTATGGTTCAATGCCGACAGAAGTTCACGGGTGTCCGTTGCCTCCGGCTCTCCCGAAATAACAACCTCCTGACCCGGATTCAATGCAAAGTCGAGTCCCACCAGAAAAAAGGTAAAGGCTGCCGGTTGAGCCTTCACAGTGCCTGCAAATGCGCGAACCTGTTCCTGGGCTTTTTCTTCCCATGATGCGTTTCCGGTCAGTTTGGCCAGACACAGCAAATTGAAAAGGGAAACGGAATTGGCCGAAGGAATCGCACCGTCATATAACTCCTTGGGTCGGACCGGCAGTTCTTTGGCATCTCTGGTGATCGAATAAAAACCACCCTTTTCACGATCCCAAAACTCATCAAGCATGCATTCTTGAAGGGTAATCGCTTCTTGGAGATATGTCGGATCAAAGGTGGCCTGGTATAGTTCCAGAAGCCCAAAAATAAAAAATGCAAAATCACTGGCCTGGGCTTCAATGGCCAATTCTCCCTGACGGTAACGATGAAAGAGATTTCCATCAGCCTTGCGCATGGTGGATAAAATAAATGCGGCCGCATTTTTCGCGGCTTCAGTGAATTCAGGGGCATCCAGCAATCGGCCGCCGCGCGCCAGGGCTGCAATCATCAAACCGTTCCAGTCCGTCAGAATTTTATCATCCTTTAACGGATGTATCCGTTTCTCGCGCACCTGATACAGCCTTGCGCGTATCTGCTCCCATTTTTCGTAAAATTCAGCCTCGGTTATACCGGCGTCTTTTGACAGTTCAGATGGCAGGCGGCGAAGATGTAATATGTTGACCTTCATTTTACGACCGGAGGCTTCGTCAAAAAAATTCCCGTCTTCTTTCAGATTCAAAAACCATTCCCAACGATCGGTATCTTGCGGCCCTAAAACTTTTCGGAACTCTTCCAGGGTCCAAACATAAAACTTACCTTCTTCTCCCTCGCTGTCTGCATCTTCGGCGGTATAAAATCCGCCATTGTCAGCGGTCATATCCCGAAGAACATAGTTAAAAATCTCTCTGGCGGTTTGCGAATAAAGTGGATCTTTGGTGATTTGATAGGTTTCCAGATAGGCCAGCGCAATCAGTGCCTGATCGTAAAGCATTTTTTCAAAGTGCGGCAGCAACCATTCCATATCCGTCGAATAACGATGGAATCCGAAACCGACATGGTCCCAGATCCCGCCCAGACGCATGCAGGTCAATGTTTTCTTGACCATTTCCAGGGCACGGGGATCGCCTGTGCGGTGATAACAGCGTAAAAGGAAAAGCAGACGGTGGGGCGTAGGGAATTTTGGTTTGCGCTCAAATCCACCGAAGCGTTCATTAAAATTTTCTGCAACCTGATTATAGGCCAGATCCAGTAATGATTCGTCCGGTTCTTCAGCGGCACTGAATGCAAATACTCGCGGCAAGTTTTCAGCAATGGTGTTCGCTGACGTCAGGACTTTATCACTTTCCGATTGCCACATCTTTTTAACCGCCTGACACAATTCAATCACACCGTTGTTGCCGAACCGAGCACGTTTGGGAATATAGGTTCCCGCAAAAAAAGGCTTTTTGTCCGGGGTCATGAATATGGTCAACGGCCACCCGCCGCTGCCGGTAAGCAGCTGACAGGCGGCCATGTACACTGCATCTATATCCGGCCGTTCCTCCCGGTCTACCTTGATGCAGATAAAAGTGTCATTGAGGTAATCGGCAGCCTCTTGATCTTCAAATGTTTCTTTTTCCATAACGTGACACCAGTGGCAGGTGGCATATCCGATGGATAATAATATCGGTTTATTTTCCTTGAGGGCCTTTTGGAAAGCTTCATCCGACCAGGCATACCAGTCCACCGGATTGTGGGCGTGCTGAAGTAAATAGGGGCTTTTTTGGTTTATTAACTGATTGGTAGTCATGATTTATTCCTCTTGAAAGCTAATGGTGTTAGAAGCTATCTCAATAATACATATAACGCCCAATTACGGCGTTGCTGACCTCCTCAAAATGTACTGCTCATCCGCCAGAGTACTTTGGCGGACTCCGCTTTTTCGTATGTTACACATGACGCCTACGGCGTCCCGCAGCCTTGTACTTGAACGCAATCTGCATTTTTGAGATAACTTCTAGAAAAGATAGGTACTCGGGTGGAATTTCGCAACAACAAAACGCCCTTGTTAGCGGATATTGAAGTGTTATTCGAAGGATTGGAATTTCTTCATAAATTTGCGGTCGATATAATCTTTGAGGATAAACGCCAGCCTGCCCCCCAGGGTTAACCATTTTTTATGCAGAATCCCGGTACCATCTCCCATATTAAAAATCAGCAGATATTCTCCCCCCGGATGAAAGGGTTGAAGCTGTGTTTCCTCAAGGGATGCCATCATGTTATGGTAAAGGATTGGATTTTGTCGGACGGCATACACGCCGACTTTGTCCAGGGGCTGGTCCTGGAAATAGATACAATCACCACCGCCGTATATTTCAGGGTACCGCGTGCTCTGTAAAAATTTATTTACCATCAGTCCTCCGTCCGGACCGGTGGGAAGACCGGATTCCTTAAAAATGGGGGACGGCAGAACACCGATCGCTAAAAATATAAGGTCCGCATCATAGGTCTGTCCGGAATCCAGTGTAATCCGGCCGGTTTGGATCTCTTTGACAAAACCGCGTTCCAAAATTTCAATGGCGCGTTCCGTTAAGGAGCGGTGGGCTTTTTTACGAATTTTCTCAGGAAAACGGAACATTAACTCTTCTCCTGAAAAAATTTTAATATCCGGCATGTATTTGCCGTAGTTTTTTGCCAGCCGCCATATATTTCCCGTAATTTCCGCCGCTGCCGCTCCGCCACCGATTATTCCGATGGTTACAGTGCCCTGTGAGGTGAGGTCCAGTATTCTCTGCTGGGCCTCTAATAGTTTTTCAATCGGCTTTACCGTAAAAATATTCTGACCGTTATCGGTCTCAATAATCTTGGGCACATAACTGCCGGTGTTAAAAGAAACGACATCGTAGGCGGTGGTTTGCCCGGATTCAAGATATACGGTTTTTTCCGCCGGATCCACCCGGGTAACGGTACCCCGTATAAATCTACCCCCTTGCTTTTCCACCACATCCTTTGTAGCAAAGCGGATTTCTTCAGGCGTGTAAATCTTGCCCAACATCCCGGGACCCATGCCCGAGTAATAATGATAGGGCGAGGGGCCGATAACGCTAACCTGATGGCCTTTTTCGATAAATGTGTGAAGGTTGGCCAGTGTCAGCATATGGGCATGGCCGCCACCGACCAGAACAAGATGTTTTCCCATAGAACCTCCCGGGGTTGATGGTTTCCCAAAACTGGAAAGCAATGAACTGCGGTTCCTGCCGTCATAACCTTGAACGTTGAACGCGGAACCCGGAACCACTCAATTCACCGATATTCATATTCGCTCAATCAGCTTGCCCAACTGGGCCAGATGAGAGCGCTCTTCGTCGGCAATCTGGACCAGTGCTTTTTGGGATTGTGGATCCGGGCTTCTTTCAGAGGCCCTTTGATAAAGATCAAGCGCCTGGGCTTCAATTGACATCGCCAATTCGATAATATCAATTGCAGAATCCCAATCGGGGTCAAACCGGCTGATGTACTCCTCAGTTGTGAGACCTCCTTCGACAGTCTGAAAAACGATGTTTTTTTCGAAATCAGCTTTCGTCTCCGATGATCCCGTCATTTTGGCATATTCACTAAAAATACGTTCCTGGTGTTTGATTTCAATTGCAGAAAGCTTCTGAAAGAGATCCTTGACTTCCGTATTATTTACTTTTGGAATCATCGAGAGGTAAAAATCGTATAGACCGGCCTCCAACCCATAGGCAACCACAAGCGCTTTTGCCGGTGACTCCATGCCGGTAAAAAGCTCCAGTCCCTGGTCTTCCGGACCGAAGGCCGCCTTACTATTCCAGGCTTTGAAACCACCCGAGAGATTAAGTACCTCCTTGAAACCTTTCCCGGCCAGCATCTGCGCAGCAACACGGCTGCGCCCCCCGATGGCTCAATACACCATCACAGGTTTATTTTGGTCGATTTCATCGAGTCGATTGGTCAAATCAGGCAAAGGTATAAGCTTGGCCCCGGGGATATGTCCGGCTTCATACTCTGTGGGCTGCCGCACATCCAGGGTTGTCAGTTCCTCCGATGACCGGGTCTCCATGAAGGCACGGGCCTGGTCAGCGTCGATAGATTTTACCGGCGTAAGAAATTGTTTCCAGCGCATGATATTCTCCTTGTTCCTATCTAACAATGGGATGATAATATACACCAAACTGTTTACCAGATGAAAAAATCCATTACAACTATAAATATTTAATATTTAAAGGGTTTTAGTCGGAATTGAAGGTAAAAATTTTTAATGTTCAACTCGGCAATAAGATGGTATTACCCTAAATGAGCGTAAACAAAATGGAGAATTTATATAAAAAACCTAATTTATTGAATTCGTAAAGCGCTATGCAGGCTGTTTACAACGCTTGCATCCGTGAAATATAAAATGTCAAAAAACCACTCCATTTTGTTTACCCTGCGGGAAAGCCACGCCAAAGGCGGGCAAGCCGATGTTTATCCGCCAGAGATCTTTGGCGGAATACCCCAAAAAATGCCCGATTATCCGCCATACCGAATTAGACAATATTTCTTCCCAGGATATCCAAATCCGAATTAAATCCTATCTGCAAAACGGAGAAACCAATAATACCGTGTTTACCCGCGCCCTATCCTGTATGGAATGCTTCAAGTGCGCGGAAAACTGCTGTCCCGAGGGTTTAAATCCACTCCTTGTTAACGAAATAATTAAGTGGGAATACCGCAACAACAACATCGTCGAAACCCCTTATGGGGATCCCCGGGCTGCCGATTCAAGCCATCGGGTCATCGCAAGCATTCAACTGCCTCCGGACGAATATCACAAGCTAACAACCCCCTCCAAAAAGGATAGCGCCCGATATGTGTTTTTCGCCGGGTGCAATGTATATTTTCAACCCGAAAAACTTCTATCCTCACTGGATATCATGGATCTGATCACGGAAAACTATGCCTTTGTTCCGGGCCTGGATTTTTGCTGCGGAAATGTTCATATTTTTTATGGATCCATTGAGAAAGCAGAATTAACATCCCAGCGGCTGGTTGAAAAGCTTTCTTCCTACAGGCCCCAGGAGGTCATCTTTTGGTGCCCCACCTGTCTGTGTCGATTTGAAAAAACAATATCGCAAACGACAAAGATGCCGTTTACCATGATGTCCTTTCCCCAGTTTCTTGCAAAAAATATGGATACCCTGGCGTTTAAAAAACAAAGTCCACAAACCGTTACCTTACACGAAGCCTGTAAAGCTGCCTTTACGGGTGTTGATCGGAACGGCACCCGGGAAGTATTGCAAAATATACCTGGTGTCAAACTGGTTGAAATGCCC
>CAMYNZ010000100.1 GCA_947259865.1 uncultured Desulfobacterales bacterium
CGTTTACGATGGCTCGGGTGGCAAATCCAAAGGTACACAAGCCATGCAGAATCGGCCGGTCGAATCCACCCCGTTTGGCCGCGACCGGATCCAGGTGCAGGGGATTCAAATCGCCGCTCAGCCGATAAAGGGCGGCCTGGTTATTGGGCACCTTGTAAGTCACGCTGAAATCCGGTGCCATGCCGGCCGGTGGATCCAAGAATTCGGTTTTTGGGCCGGGATCTCCGCCAAAGCCCCCGGCACCGACATGAAATATTATCCAATCAATACTGTACATGCGGTTACCGTCTTCGGTTTCACCGCTTATTTTTATGTGGTATACAGCCCCCTTGCCTTTGTCGAATATATTCGTCACCTCACCAACCTGAACGATCTTGCCTTCCGGTGGCAACGGTCGCAAAAGCGCAATCCTGTGCTCACCGTGCAGCATCAGGGACCAATCAATATCTTCCCCCAGATATGGAAAAGCCCTTATAGCCGGTACTACAACAAAACTCGGCAACACCTTGAGGCCGCCAGGCACACCTTCATATACAAATGCAAGCTCCTCAGCGGAAGCGCCCACTCCCAGCGCATACACAACAACATCTTTCCAGGTGTACTCAAATACGACCGGTTGGGATTTATTACCGATTATGCTTAGATCTACTTTGGGCATAATGCACCTCGACTTTGAAAATATGAAATCCCTGGCCCAGACCTGGATTACAAGTAACTAATGTTTGTTTTTGAAACCTACTTGGCGTCACCGTAAGCACTGTGAATTTAATAGGAGTCGCACCAGGTCAGGCCGAATATCGAAAAACCATTTAGGTTATTTAGGATTGAATGCGCTCCGGTTCTTACTCTAAATGATCTATGGTATTCGAGACTGCATCCACAATCCATCATTTTGCCGAACTTTCCCCAAATTTGACAAGCGCCTTAAATGTTTTTCGATATGGACCAATTCAAACCATTGAATCAGATCCGACGGGTCGGGATAGGATCTGAACACAAGGTTGCGGCCCTTAAAATATTCAAGGGCGCGTGGCTGAGTTAAACACTCGAGTACCAATCGCTCCCTGCGAAAGATAACTTCTTTGTAATCGGTTAAGTAACTTGAAACATGACCTTCAAACGGACCGGCATGACCGGTGGCCACGATCCTGGCTTCTAAATTTCGCAGTTTGTCAATGGAGCTGATGAAATCGTCGATCTCGGCAAAATCATGACCATAAAACGGTCCAAATGGCGTTAAATCAACGTCTGCCGAAAACAGCATCTCGTACTCGGGGATATAGAACGCCAGGTGACCCGGGGAGTGACCGGCGGTGTGCAGTATCACGAGGGTTAACCCACCGAGATCAATTTTCTCACCGTCCACCAGCGTGCGGCTGATTGTTACATCAAACAAGCCGTCGGCCGAGTCAATGAGCCGCATTAAATCAAAGCCGCTGCGCGTAATACCCGTTGCCGACAAAAAAAGCGCCTTGTCGTGCAGATACGGTGCTTCTTTTTTATGGCACCAGACCGGAACATCAGCGATCTCCCTGATTGTCAAACGGTGGTCGATATGACAGTGGGAAAGAATTAAAACGTCCACGCCTGATTTTTTTACGGAATCTATGTTTTGTTTTCCCATACCAGCATCAATCAGGACACGCATTTTTTGGCCTGATAAATAAAGACAGGCACAGTACGGGAATCGGGATTTATTTTCCCCAGGCAAGTAAAATATGCCGGGTCTCAGCTCAATCATGTTGTTCACCGAGGATTGTCTTTATATCGTAATTGACAGTTTTCACTAACATAAATAGGGGTATATGTGTGTAGTGCTTCAAACACTAATCCTGTATTAAGTTACACGCAAGTGATTAATGGGCCCATCTTGTGACAACCACTTCTATAGAAGCCGGTGTCCGCGCACCCGGCTGCAAATACAACCTTTCATCAAAAAATTTTAGCCGTGTGTCTTTATTCTTGAAATCATTAATCTATAAGGTAATGTATAAAATATCATTTGATATTAAAGCATGATTTTCGGGGTTAAGTAACTAATACCTGAATTTTGCACGAGCAGGAGGCTTTTATATATTAACAGGATTCTCACCAATTTTCACGCAAGATTCAGGTTATAACTGAAATAGAGGGGGTTAAGGATCATGAAAACAGACTACAAAACCGTAGCGGTGGATTTGAAAGACGGCGTGGCGGTGTTCACCATGAACAACCCGCCGGTCAATCAGCTTTCCAAACATTTTGTCATCGAACTGGCCGAAGCCATAGCCGAGGCTTATGGCGATGACACTGTAAAAGCCGTGGTCCTCACCGGCACCGGTAAAAATTTTATCGCCGGTGCGGATATCACCCAGATAAAAGACGTGAAAACAAAAGATGAAGTAACTTCGGGTCTCAAAGAAAGCATGAAATTTTTCAACGGTATCGAGACCGGGCCCAAACCGATGATTGCGGCCATCAACGGTAACTGTCTGGGTGGCGGCCTGGAAATCGCACAGGTATGCCATTATCGCGTGGCCGCCAGCGGGGTCAACCTGGGACAACCGGAGGTTCAAATCGGTTTGATACCCGGAGCGGGCGGCACCCAGCGGCTGCCCCGTTTGATTGGTCTTCCCAATGCCCTGGAGATGATCACCACCGGAAAGCCCATCACCGCCGAGAAGGCTTTCACCAGAGGACTGGTTGACGAGGTGGTGGAACCGGCAAAGTTGGTGGATACCGCCGTCAAAGCAGCCGGCAGGTTTATATCCGGTGAGTTAAAACTGGCCAATAGAATCACCCGCTATCGATACGAGCGGATTCCCAGTGCGGCCGAAAAAAAGGCTTTGATGGATTTTACCAAGGCCATGACCGCGGCCAAAGCCAAAGGCTATGTCGCGCCGTTTAAAGCGGTCGAAGCCATGGACAAGGGGCTTCATTATGACATTGAACCCGATCTCGAATTAGAGGCCGACCTTTTTGCCGACTGCGTCGTGTCCGATGTGGCCAAGAACCTCATCGGTATCTTTTTGAACACCCGGGCGGCCGGCAGGCTTCCCCGTATAGAAGGTATCGAGCCGGCCAGAATCAAGAAAGTGGCCCAGCTGGGCAGTGGTGTTATGGGATCCGGAATTGTCAGTGTGCTGCTCAAAAGCGGTTATGAGGTCATACTGTGGGAAATCAATGAGGAAGCCATCCAGAAAGGGGTGGCGGCCATCCGTAAGACCTATGATTATCCGATAAAAATCAAGAAAATGACCCCGGCAGATCTGGACAGTATGCTTGACAGCCAGCTGACAACCACCACGTCCCTGGCGGATTTGAAAGATGTGGACCTGGTGATCGAATATGTCCTGGAGGACATGCAGATCAAACAGGACATCTGGAAACAGCTTGAAAAAAATTGTCGGCCCGATGTGGTGTTTTCCACCAACACATCGGCGCTGCCTATCAGCGAGATGGCCGCAATTTTTAAGGACCCGGGACGCATGATCGGACTGCACTTTTTTAACCCGGCCCACCGGATGCAGCTGCTGGAAGTTATCTGTGCTGAAAAGACCTCCGACCAGACCCTGGCCACCTGTGTTGCCCTGGCCCGCAACATAAAAAAGATACCCATCGTGGTAAACGATGGCCCCGGTTTTTATGTCTCACGGCAACTGGGCGGCCTTTTCGGCGGTGCTGTTTTTCTTGCGGCCGAGGGCGTCGATGGTGGGTTCGTTGAAGAAGCCATGCTCGATTTCGGCATGCCCATGGGACCGGCTGCACTGGCTGATCTCACCGGAATCGACATCAATTATCATGTCGCCAAGAACTTCGAGCAAAGGCTGGGGGAACGCTATACGGTTCACCCCCTTACCGAAGTGGTATATAAGACCGGGTGCTATGGCCGTAAAACCGGCGCCGGGTATCTTGACTACAGCGGGGACCAGCCGATTCCCAATCCAAAGGTCGTTGAGGCGGTTAAGGGATATCTAAAAGAACAGGGAGTATCCCCCAAAGAAATATCCAGGCAGGAAGTCGTGGATCTGATGCTGGCCAACGCGATAAACGAGGCCGCTTATATGGTGGAAGAGGGTATTTGCGACCGACCCCGGGACATGGATCTGGCAATGATTTACGGCACCGGATTTCCGCCATACCGGGGCGGAATCCTGCGGTATGCCGACAAGTGGGGTCTAGATAAGGTTTACGAAAAACTGGTGGTTTTAAAGGAGCAATACGGGGTGCGGTTTAAACCGTCTAATTTAATCAAAGAAATGGCAGAGTCCGGAAAAACATTTTATTCCAATTAGCGACGTCGCTTTTTTAGATTAACCGCAGACGTCCGCAGACATTTGTCCGGGCGACGTGCCCGGACAAAAGATATCATCGCTTCGCGAAACTAAAGTAACATTTTCATTATAAAATTTAAAAGAAAATCTAAATCAGGTATACAGCAACCAGTACTAAGGAGGATGAATTATGAAAGAAGTCGTAATAGCAGGTTACTTAAGGACAGCCCAAACGCGGTCCAGACCCAATGACCCGGCCAGGGATTGGTTTTGCAAGATGAGAGCGGATGAACTGCTGGCCACATTGCTGCCCGAAGTCATCCAAAAGGCGGGTGTTGATCCCAAAGAAATCGATGACTTTCTGGTGGGATGTGCCACGGCTGTCAGCGAACAGTGGGCCTACGGGGGGCGCAATCCCATTTTCCTGGCCAATTTACCGGAGACTATCCCGGCCAAGTTTGTGGATCAACAGTGCGGATCGGCCATGGCGGGCATACACATAGGCTTTATGGAAATCGCTCAAGATTTTGCCGATATTGTTTTAGTGGGTGGCATGGAACACATGACCCGGGTACCCATGGGCGGGCAATTGGTCGACCGGGGAATCATCTCGCCCAATATAACCCTTTTTCTGGATCCCTCTTACCAGCATTGGGACATGATGACGACCATGAATATGGGTTTTACCGCCGAAAAACTTTTTGCCAAAACTGATTTCACAAAAGAGGACATAGACGGTTGGGGGGCCCGCTCACACCAGCTGGCGACCAAAGCCCGGTCCGAGGGTTTTTTTAGCGGAGAAATCATGCCCATAGAAGCCGAACAGGCTGACGGTACGGTGATGACGGTTGATGCAGATCAGGCTGTACGCGCAGACGCAACCCTTGAAGGTATGGCTGATCTCAAACCGGCCTTTAAAGCAGACGGCGTGATAACCGCCGGCAATTCATCTCCACTAAATGCCGGAGCCACCTCGATGCTGCTGATGTCCAAGGACACAGCCAAAAAAAAGGGAGTTAAGCCTCTGGCCACCATCCGTTCCATCGGTTTTGCCGGTGTGGATCCTACCATCATGGGCCACGGACCGGTTCCGGCCAGCAAAAAGGCGCTGGATAAAGCCGGTCTGAAGGCTGCGGACATCGACTTTTGGGAAATTAACGAGGCCTTTTGCATCGTCGCTTTAAATTGCATCAAAGAACTGGGACTCGACCCGGAAAGGGTTAACGTAATGGGTGGAGGCACGGCCATCGGGCATCCGCTGGGCGCCACCGGCATCCGCCTGACTGGAACCCTGGGCCGTATTTTAGAGGCCAAAGGGGGGCGGTACGGATGTGCCAACGCCTGCGTAGGCGGCGGTCAGGGCGTGGCGACGATTATCGAAAGAGAAGATTACGAGTGGTAGGGTGTTCTCATTTATGGATCATAACTGGATCAGTTTTAATTTATTCAAGCAGAAAAGCTGTTCTCTTCAATTGAGCAGATTTGATATTAGAGGACCCTCTTCTCCGACTGAAGTGGAGAAGCCTTTCATTCATTAACTCATAAAAACTTATTAGGAGTTCATAAACAATCATGGCGCAACAAATAGCAGACCGACGAGACATTGATTTTGTCATCTGGGAACAGATGGATTGCGAGCAAATACTCGAACACGATATTTTTAAAGAGTATAACAAAAAGTCTTGCGAAATGATTATATCGGAAGCCAGGACACTCGCAATTAAAGAAGTATTGCCAACGCTTGCAGAAGGAGACGCCCAGGGGGTGCGCTTTGAAAATGGAACGGTCAAGGTGCCGGACTGTTTTCAACGGGTTTACGAACTGATACGGGCAGGAGAATGGAACAATCTCAGCATGTCTTCCGAGATGGGAGGACAGGGCGCTCCCACTTTTTTGGCAGCGGCATCCGCCGAGTACTTTATGGGCGCCAACTGGCCCTTGTTCTGCTACGCGACCATGGGCAACGGTACCGCAAGGTTGATCCATTTATACGGCACCGACGAGCAGAAAAAGAAGTATGTGAATAAACTTACATCTGCCGAGTGGGGGGGTACGATGCTGCTCACCGAGTCCGAGGCTGGATCTGACGTAGGGTCGCTTACGACAACAGCGGTCAAGAATGCCGATGGAACCTACAGCCTCTCGGGCAACAAGGTCTTTATTACCAACGGCGAACACGATCTGGCGGACAACATTATCAATCCGGTATTGGCCCGGATTGAAGGTGATCCTCCAGGGACTAAAGGGATATCTCTTTTTCTTGTTCCGAAATATTTTGTCAATGAAGACGGAAGTCTGGGAGACCGCAACGATATCGTTTGTACCGGTGTGGAAGAAAAACACGGAATCCACGGCAGCGCCACCTGCAGTATGGCCCTTGGCAGCAAAGGAAAGTGCATCGGATATCTGCTCGGGGAGGAACGCCAGGGAATGAAGATCATGTTCAACATGATTAATACTGCCCGCATGAGCACCGGCCTGCAGGCCCTGACCTATGGTTCGGCAGCTTATTTGCTTGCTGTCAACTACGCCAGGGAACGAATACAGGGAAGAGATCTTGAAAATTTCTCGAATCACAGTGCCCCGTCGGTGCCGATCATCAGACATCCGGATGTACGTCGAAACCTTTTGTGGATGAAGTCATACGTTGACGGCATGCGCAGCTTTTTTTATTTTCTGGTCGTATGCGGTACTAAAGCGAACATCTCAGCATCAGAGGAAAAGCAGCAATATTACGGTGATCTGTTCGAAATGCTCACGCCTATCATCAAGGACTACCTGGCGGTCAAAAGCCATGAAGTCTGCATTCAGGCCATCCAGGTATTTGGCGGCGCCGGGTATATAAAAGACTATCTGGTGGAACAATATGCCCGAGACTGCAAAATCACCTCCATCTATGAAGGCACCAGCGGTATTCAGGCAATGGATCTGCTGGCCCGAAAAATTGGAATGAAAAAGGGTACGGTCTTTATGAATTTTCTTGCTGAAATCCAAAAGACGGTTGCCCGGGCCAAAGATGTTAAAGGGCTGGAAGAGACGGCTGGCAAAGTTGAGCAGGCAGCCAACCGGTTGGGAGAGACGACCCTGCGTATCGGGCAGATCGCATTGTCAGCCGAATTCAGGGTGGCGTTTGCCCATGCGCTGCCATTTCTTTATGCCATGGGTGATACGATCATGGCCTGGATGCTGTTGTGGCGGGCGACGGTGGCTGATCAAAAATTAACCACCAAAATCAAAAAAAAGGATCATGCATTCTATGAGGGACAGATCAAGACGGCTGAATTTTTTATTCACACTGAACTTCCGCTGACCATGGGAAAGATGAATGCCATTGGAGCTGCCAGTGCGGCGGCTATCGAAATTGAGGATGATGCTTTCGGAGGACGCTAGAAGCTTCAATGTATTCTAAATGTCGCATTGCAAACAGGGTCACCGTTTTGCAGCTCCTGCAAAAAGGCGGTTATGCTTCTGTTGGGATCGCTGTAGGCGGTATCAAAACCACAAATTTTGTTCAATATTTTTATTCGCCTTCGCCTGAATACCCTGTCCGCCGCAGTTCTTTGGCGGACTGCAGGGATGAAAGGCAAGATGAACCGCATCGAAGCTCGCCAGAGCGTAGGCGGGTTAGGCTACGGCGCAATTCCGCTTTGATACCCCGCAGCTTTCTGCGGGGAGCTTCATTTACTTCTAAACCAAGGAGAATGGATAATGTCTGAGAAATTGATGGCGTATTTCAACAAACAACCAAGGATCGGAACTCTCAGTACGGCTGACCAGAGCGGCAAGGTCAATGTTGCCTATTTCGGCTCGCCACGGATGGTGGATGAAAAAACGGTGTTCATGGGGCTTGGCAAAAACCACACCTTTGCCAATCTTCAGCAAAATCCAAACGCCGTTTTTATGATCATGGAACCCGGTAATACCTTTCCCGAATGGAAGGGCGTCAGGGTATACTTGACAATGACCGATTGCCAGACGTCTGGTGAAAAACTTGATTCAATTAAGACCGTCATCGCCGAAAAAGCCGGGGAGGATGCTGCTAAAATGATCCACGCTGCAGTGACCTTTGAAGTCCAGGGAATTCGACCGTTGGCCGACTTTGGACAAGGTTGGGAAAATTCGATATAATGGGGGTCGGTTAATGGCGCACAGGTGAGACCGTAATTAAAAGGGGTTGTCGACAAAAGAGATGAAAGCGGCAACGGTATGGTCATCCGGCTCGGTCTGCCGTCCGGAATAAAGATCATCGAATTGCCCAACAAAAACTAATACTTATCTAAAAAGGAGATGTGGCGTGGAACAAAATGATCACGTCTATATCAAACTGCAAAAGCATTTGGATAATCAAGCCGTCGGTTTTCCAGCTACCCGATCAGGCGTTGAGATAAAAATCCTAAAACACATCTTTACACCGCAAGAGGCTGAGATCGCCACATATTTAAGCTACCGGTTAGAGCCGTTCAAAACGATTTTTGACAGAGTAAGGCATCTGGTTGAATCACCTGAAGAGCTGGAAGCGCTTTTTGATTGTATTCAGAAAAAAGGAGGAATTGAATCTAAAATAAAGAATGGGAAAAAGCACTATTGCAATGCACCTCTTGTTGTGGGGATGTACGAATTTCAACTCGGACGACTGACCCCTGAATTTCTCAAGAATTTCGATGAATATACCTCGGATAAAAAGTTTGGTATCGAATTTTTGAGCACAGAACTCCCGCAGATGCGCACCATACCCGTCGCCAGAAGCATTCACCCGCAACATCATGTAAGCACGTTTGATGAAGTCACCAGCCTGCTGCGACAGGCTGCAGCGCCCTTTGCTATCATTGAATGTATCTGCCGCAAAAAAAAGTCGATGGAAGGCAAATCCTGTAAGGCAACCGACCGAAAGGAAACCTGTCTTGCCATGGGCGCAGTTGCGCAAACCGTCCTGTCAAGCGGTAATGGCAGAGAGATCGCCAGAGATGAGGCAGTATCAATTATAGAAAAAAACCAGAAACAGGGATTGATCCTCCAACCGTCCAATACGGAAAAGGCCGAGTTTATCTGTTCTTGTTGCGGGTGTTGCTGTGGGATGTTAAGCGTCCACAAATCCCTCCCCAAACCACTGGATTTTTGGGCTGCAAACTTTCAGGCCGCAGTGGACATGGAAAGCTGCGAAGGATGCGGTGTTTGTGAAAAACGCTGCCAGGTAAATGCGGTAAGAGTTTCTGCAAAAAAACAGCATGCCCTGGTGGATCTGAACCGGTGTATTGGATGCGGTGTATGTGTCACCGGTTGTCCGACCAACGCCATATCTCTTTTAAAAAAGCCTAACCAGGTAAAACCACCACAGACACGGGAAGATCTTTACGAAATCATCATGGCCAAAAAGAAGGGCAGGCTGGGGAAGTTAAAACTGACAGGCAAGCTATTTGTCGACGCTTTGCGAAACGGACAAACTGATTTGCTAAAACCATAACGGTATCCATGAAAAAGATTGTAGTTTTTATTATTATTTTTATAGCCGCCGCCGCAGGCTATCTCTACTATGATTGGGATACCAAAAACAAAAGAGCAGCACTTGAACCCAAGAAAATCTTATATTCTTGGACCGATGAAAAAGGAGTCAAGCACTTTACCGATAAAGAGCCGCCGGGGGGCGCAACAAATATCGAAAAAACCACAGGCTTTAATTATGTAAAGCCGCCTCTGGTAATTACCATTAAAAAAGCTGCGTTAAACTCGTACAGGCGCACCAAAAACGCGCTGTCTGGTTTATTTAAAAAAAGATCTAAAAAGCCGGATTCGCGTCAATGACCATTCCAAATCACCTGAATCACCCTGGCCGATTGCGAATTGTAACACCTGAATTTTGCACAAGTCGGAGGCTTTCATATGCAAGGCACTTAAGGGTGAAGCCATAGTGAACTATTGCGAGCCCTTAATAACGAAGCAGATGGAAGCCTCCGGCTCGCCCGTAGGGTGAAAATTAATGAGATAAAATGATATACATCCTTTATACTTGATAGGTAATTTGTTTTACTACTCCAGCTTGCTTAACTTGCTGTCATTAAAATAAATTTCAACTTCTCATTAATTTTCATGCAAGATTCAGGTAACAACACCCACTATTCAACCTGGACCGATATCCCTCCGAAGGTCTTATTTAGAAGGGAGATAAATTTTGCCGGATAAACTCTCAAATAATTTCCAAAGTCAATTTGCCGATGTAAACGGCGTCCGATTACATTACGTCAGCCTGGGCCAGGGCAAGCTGATCATGTTCGTCCATGGTTTTCCGGAGTTTTGGGCCGAATGGGAAAACCAGCTTGTAGAATTTGGAAAAGACTACCAGGCAGTGGCCCCTGACATGCGCGGCTATAATTTATCCTCAAAGCCGGATGCGGCTGAAAATTACCATGTCAACGATTTGATCGAGGACCTGCGAGCCCTG
>CAMYNZ010000101.1 GCA_947259865.1 uncultured Desulfobacterales bacterium
ATCAGTGTGACATGGTGGATGTTGTCGTATTGGTCACGAAGCAATTTGCCATCGCCACCATTCGTTGGTAGCCCAGGCGCTGTGCAGCAGCACAAGGGGCGGTCCTGATCCACTGACCGTATAGTAAAGTTTTCCATTTTCAACATCGACAAAAGACACTTTGCGTTCCCTGATGTATTTTGAACTCAATGGATATGCAAAAATAGAGTACCCAAAAATAGTGCAATGCCGGCCGTCGGGCAGCTAAAAACCAGATACAGGCTAACACCGGGAAGTCCAAACGACTCAATTGTAATATACCGTTACGATTGTTCGAAAACGGAATCGGCCGGATGACGTCCCGAATTTTTTAGAATGATTATATTTCCTTATCCTGCGCGCTAACTGTCCGGGTATGGCCGGGTTTGGTTTCTGGGAAATGACCACGATTGCCCCTGACTGTTTTACGGGTTGGTTTTCAAGTTCATAGTAGGCGGGATTAACATATTGCCAGGTAAATCTAAGGGATGAGGTTTTAAGCCGTTCCGAGTTCCTTGGAAATTTATGCGTTGCCTTGTAAGTAATCCTTTTGTGGGTATAGATGTCAAGCAGGGGGACCGCAATTGCCGGATTGATGATTGATTTTTGCTGGGGAAGTGTAATCACCTCAATTTGGGCAACATCCAAAGAATTAATGAAATTACCGGCATTTTTTAAGTTTACGGTACTTATGGTGTTTGTGAAAGGAAGAAAACCAAAATAGGCCAGGACAAGCGAAGAGATTATAGCACAAAATACCAGAAATCTTTTGATTTCCCTGTTTCCGATATCTTTGATGCCGTATGATGCCATCAGGGCCAGCATCGGAAATAAGGGCACCATATACCGAATCCTTCTGATTTGTGTAAAAATGACAATAGCGACCAGACAACTGATGACGGTATATTTAATATCTTTTGATCGGATAGCAACATAGATTGAATATAATGCTGCCAGGGTCATAAACGGGTGGGTTTGGAATAAAAACGTTGACGTAAAGCTTTCGCCCCAGCGTCTGAGCCCGGGCTTTTGATAGCTCAGCAGCAATCGGATCTGTTCAGAGATGACATCGTAATAAAACAGGCTTGCGAGGCCCGCAAGAACAAGCGACACGGCCACGATTACACCACCGCGTTTTATCGTCATTTTAGGAGCCATCCGTATATACACGATCAATATCGGTATCATGACGGATAGCCAAAGCCAGTTTGAATATTTGGAGAAAAAAGCCAGAAAAAGGGCAAGCGACGAGATGCACAACCACCATATCCCGCCCCGCTCAAGCGCTTTGATTACCGTAAAGATTGAGAGGGTCAGAAAAAACATGGTCGGCACATCAACAAGCATCAAGGGCACCTGGGTAAAAAGATAAGGGGCGCCCAGCATGAATAATCCGGCGTAAAAACCTATTTGCTCATCCCACAGTGTCTTTCCGATCCAATAGGTCAGCAAAACCGTCATCGAGAATAGCAGGGTGGTGAATATTTGGATGCAAAGTCTGATTTCTCCCAGGGTCTTAAAAATGAGACCATAGAGAAAGGGAACCAAGGCTAAATCAGTCCAGACAGTAATGTCACGGCCCCATTCACGCAGAAAGTACAGAATTCCGTATTCTTTTAAATGCTTGGCCTGGGTGAAATATCTCGAAGCGTCTACGATGACCTCCGGTGTGCCCCAGAAAACGGCTGCAAAAAAAAATGAAAGCGGGAACAGAAGCAACGGCCTGCGCTCCAGAAATGATGTCCGGGACAATGCGTAAGCTGCAACGAGGCCCAAAATGAGGCCAAAAAAAAAGTTGGCCGGACCCGTGTGGGCAAACACCCATCTCCAACTGGTCAAGCGGTTATCATCCAGTGAGCGTATAAAAAAAAGCGTGATAAAGATGAGGATATTAAACAGGGAGATGAGTGCGGCCATATAAACGGGTTTGATATGGTCGGGTTTCATGTGGGGGTGATCACCTCAGTGATACGAATGCCATACATTCAAAAAACAAGGCTAGGGCGACCCGCTTAAGCCATAGCCTTCCAGCGCTGTTTTTTCATTAGAGTTCGGCGTTTTTTTTCTTGCCATACAAAATGGGTGCTTTACACCCGGTTGCAGGTGCAACGTTTGAAGCGCTACCGTGCCTTTACCTCGAATGAATTAGATGATTACTTGTCCAGGGTCACCCGGCGCGTAACCTTGTGAATGGGTATGATGTTACCGGGTACCAACTGATAGGTCAGTTCCACAATCACATCAACCACTCTCAGATCCACAGGCATTTTTATATCAAACGTCTCTTCTTTGACTTTGAAGGGCTGCAGGCTTGTGTCGCGAATATAACCTGCTTTGCGGTGCGCGCCGTAGACCATTTTTTCATCACAGTAAGTCGTTGCCTGAGGCATATAGATTTTTGACTCCTTGAAGATCTCTTTGCCTTTGGTGTTTTTTGCGGTCACATCCATGACCACTCGGTTAAATGACGGTCATCCATCCGGTATGCGATGCCCCGCTTCATTAATTACTCTGGTATGAACGGCCGCGACGGAAACATATTTCCTTTGCGGGGTAAGAAATTGGTATCCCAGCGTCTCGACATCTAATTTTATCGATTGGGAGAGTCGAACGGCGGTTTCCTGCTTACGATTAAAGTCCGGCGGGAAACTGTGGTCACCGTCTTTCATGTGGCATTCCTGGCAGGTCTTGTGACCGCCGGCGGGAATGTAGTTGTGCAGATAACTACCGAATAATGTAGCGCATTGCACCGGGTTTTCGAACTCAAGGTTGGGTCCGAGACCGTGACACTGACCGCACATAACCGACCGTTTCAAAATGGCGCTTTTTTTGACAGTTGTATAAATGTCATGTTCGTGTTCCGGAAAATCCTGGGTGCCGTAGACAACCCCGCTTTCAGGATTTCCGTACAGTAGCCTGTGAGTAATCGCCGTCTCGTTGTGGCATACCAGACAGCCGATGTTTAGTTTGCCGAGCTTTTCCTTGTCATTTTTAAAGATGGCCCGGGTAATTTCCGCATAAACGGAATCGGGCACATTCATCGCCTGGGGGAGATGGCATTTGAAACAGGGGAAATTGCGCCGGGTTGCATCCCTGGGATTTTTGACGGCAAGGTGACCTTTTTTGAGAACCGGTCTCATAAAGACCATATTGTTTATTCCCATCAGGGGTTTGGCGTGAGGGGATTTTTCCCAGGCCGCATAAATTTCTTCATGGCATTCCTGGCAGCTTGACGAGTCATACCACAAAATAAGCTCATCCAATGACCCCGGTCGATCTTTGGATGCTGTGCTCGGCGCTTTTTGGGCCGACATTTCGGGGACAAACGTTTGTTCCTCCCCGTAACCGGCGGCGTCCTCCCCGTAACCGCCTGTTTCCTCGCCATATCCCGCTGCTTCCTCCCCGTAACCGGCGGTTTCCTCGCCAGCAGCGGAAATCCCTTTCGATGCCATGAAACTTACAGCAGTGAAGATTAAAATCAAGATCGCCCCCGTTGCTTTTTTCATCCTCTCTCTCCTCGATATTCAACAGAAATAATTGTGTGATTAAATATTCATACCGTGTCCAGCTCGTTTCCCGGATTCAGCGCCCCATGGTCTGCCTGGCAATTTTCCTGAGATTGCTTTAAACGTCCTGCCTGTCATTTAAGGTTGTCAAAGAGCTTTTATCTTGAATCATGCACCCCAATCGGCGTTTTTTAATTGGCTGAAGCGCCGGTCTCATCAACGCTCGATTGTGCTCACAGCCGACTGATAATATACGCACACCGTATTTGGCGCTACACCGGGTGTATAACAATATACCGCTTAAAGAACAATCCCTATTTTTTATATTACAGTCCATCTCCAAAAAATTGAGTCCATTGCCGGTCCGTGAGGCCGGGCTATATAGGATACCCGGCTTTACCTCTGAAACTGAATGAGCCCCGGCCACACCGAATTGAATCTATTGCTTTTTACGGTTTGTTGATACAAAAACCAGAATAACCACCGCGGGATTGAGTGGTTATTCTGGTGTTGGTGCTAAAGTGCCTTCGCACGCGTGGGATGGGATGCAGGCGCAATTTTGCCAAATTGTTTTTATTCTAATCGGCATTCGGAATAAATCACAGATAGGGTCATGTCTGATTCCGGCCCTAAACCGATATTATTTTTTTTGATCCGGTTGATACATCAATTTGGAACTCATTTTATAGGTCCATGGTAATCCCTCGAGGCGCCAGCCGCCAAGCATGCGCTGGCCGGCAAAGGGGCTGTTTTTGTCTTTGATCTTATCGCCTTCAAATCCACCCAGGATATTAAATACCTTATCCGGCTGAAACCCGGCTTCGACCGCAGCAGTGGAGGCGCCGATGGTTCTGGCCGCGCTGCGGCAAAGCAACAATAAGGTGTCGGTTTTGGGATTAAACAGGGCTTTGAGGTCTTTTCCAAAATCTTTATTCACGGTTTTTTTATAGCCCTTCTTACCCACCTGGGTGACATAAAATTTATAGGGAATATTATAGGCCCCATTGGGATGCCCGATATCCTGATACTCATAACGGGTCCTGACATCCACCAAAAAGGTGCGACTGGGGTCCGTCTTTAGCATATTGTAAGCCTGCATGGGCGTTACATCACCGCCTTTGTGTTTGCCTTTTATCGGATACACGTCCTGACCAAGAGCGAGTACCGCCGTCGAAAATACGATAACCAGCGCAAAGATTAAAATAGGTTTGATTTTTTTCATATTCCCCTCCTAAATGATCACAACATTAGACCGCTCTAACCTCATTCCCTAATCGACTGAAATTTTGGTAAAACACACCAGACTTTTGGTAATAGTCCCCCTTTCCTGTTATCATGCTTCCGAATTCATTTTAATGTGATCAGAATTTGCCCATCCGCACGGCTCAGAAGAATATGCCGTCAGAATTCTGATCAATTCCAACCGTTTTACTCTATTCTAAATTTATATATATAGAGATAGTTGCAAAGATTCCTAATAAATTACACCCGTCACGTCAAGGCAAATTTGGTGGAGGGCGGTAAGACTATTGGCTCAGGTCGCTGCATGCCGTATCCGCAACGAATTCGTGCCTAGCAATGCATGACAGAACCTGGGGAAAGAACTGGGATTTTAAATGAATGCAGAGAGTTAAGGGAAGATCAGAACCAAGCGCTCAGGCTTCCTTACGCTTGGGGCCCATATTATTTTTAGTATAAATCCCGCCGGAGAGGTATCCGGCGGGTTCGTCCAGTCACGTCAGCGGCTGATTATTAGACCGTCCATCAAATATATTGCCGGCTTCCGCCAGGCGGACCTTTTTAGTGGCAGCTTTGACCTTTTCAAACCACAAGCGCCGGTCTTTTTTTGTTCCGGTTCGCACGGTTGTTATTGACGCCTGAAGAACTTCGTCTTCTGCTGTCTGGAGTGTGTTGAGAAAAGCCACATATTTTCTCTTGGTCTGGTAGCTGGCTTTTGTCATCTCGTCGTAATCGGACCTGTTTGAATGTAAAAGACCCAGGTAATGATCAAAAAGCAGCTCAATTTCATGCAGTTGTTTGCGGCGGATTTTTTCGGTATATAACCCTTTTTTGTCTCTGTCTAAAAGACCTCTGGTTTTTTTTTCTATGACGCTGATTTCTGTCGGCCGATCGCTGCCTTCAAATATTGCTCTGGCACCGTCAAATGCCAGCTGCTTTGTAAACAAAAGATTTTTACGGGTAACCCAGAGATGTTTTTTGAATCGAAAATAGTCCAGCAGAAAGAAGGGCAGCAGAAGTATCCGCCAGCCGGCTTTAACCCGGCGGTTGTCTAACAGACGCCTGGCTATTTTGTTTGCTTTTTTTACCTCGTGATTCCAGATTGCTCGGGGGTTGGCCATGGGTGAAAATTAGTGGAAGGAAAATGCAATGTCAATGCAAAGCTTTATGGATAAAAGAACCTGTCGATAATAATTCGGGTTTGTGCAAAATATTAAATACCCGGTGAACAA
Organism: uncultured Desulfobacterales bacterium; assembly: GCA_947259865.1. The sequence continues at coordinate 5,996 of CAMYNZ010000101.1, forward strand.
CCCGGAGCCCGGATCATCAGCACCGGTACGCAGGCAGAACGCAAAACCCGGTCTGCCACGCTGCCCATGACCCACCGGCTGATCCCGGAGCGTCCATGACTGGCGATGAGGATGATATCTGCGCTGTTTTTTTCAGCGTATTCTGCAATACTTTCGGCCACCGTGCCGACCAACACTTTCGTCTGAACTTGAGCCCAGTTGTAATTAAGCTTTTTTGTGAGTTGCTGGAGATAATCTTCGGCCACCGATTTGCGGCGTTTATCCAATTGTTCCCGATCTTTTTTGCGCAATCCGAATTCGCTGCTGTTGGGAGAACGCGCCGGCGGCAGTGTGGGATCCACGACCCGGACGAACACAACGGTGGCAATTTCGCAGCCGCGGGCGATGGTTTCCAGATGCGGAAGCACGCACTCGGCAAGTTCAGAGCCGTCTAATGGAACCAATATCTTCTGATACATTTCTTATCCTTTCAGTCACGCTTTAATAAAATATAGGAATGCCGACACTGAGATGTCAAGGGGGTGCGGTTGATTAGTTAGGTTATTTGAAGTGGTTCATTGCCATATAAACAGCCTGTCTTGGGGTGGTCGGTGACTTCAAAATCTAAGGTTAGGCTCAAGAGAAAGGCGTAATTCTAGGTTAGCCGGTTGTGTCCCTTCAAAACGGAATGTTATCAGATTTCACGGTTCAACCGGCAAACGGGCTAACGGGCTCAACCCTACTGCATGTGGACATTCTGAAGGTATTTCCAACTCAGCTATTGGTGCTAAGATGGGGCTTGTCCGCCTCAGGCGCGGTTTTGAAACTACTTCTAGTGGACTGTGTCAGGATTGTAACACAGCCTGCAACAAGACAAACAGCGTCCGGATTCAAACTGCGCTTCTTCTTGGCTGATAACAAGATCAGATTCTTCAAATGACCGAATACGCGCTTCCACCGGAAGTTCAGGCATTTCGGTCCGGGGGGTTTTCGTGACACCCGGCACATGGTCAAAAAGAGATTCGGATATATGTTTTTTACGCAACGATTTCGGATCCGATATAACTTCATCCCCCATAAGGTATTGATGAATGGCCCGCGCGGCACGCCGCCCACCGCCAATGGCCTCCACCACCAAAGAGGCCCCCGTGGCGGCATCGCCGGCCGTAAATATTTGGGGCATGGTGGATTGGAGGGTTTCGGGATCGGCCTCAATCGTATTCCAGCGCGTCAGTTTAAGATCTTGCAGTTCTTGCATGCCTTCTTGAAAAGAAACATCCGGTCCTTGACCGATAGCGGTAATCAGCATATCGATATCCATGAGGGTCTCAGAGCCTTCAATGGGTACCGGTCGACGACGACCACTTTGATCCGGTTTGCCCAATTTCATTTTCAGAAATTCGAGTTGCCGTACCTGGCCCTTCTCGTCACCAACAACCCGGGTGGGGGCGGCCAAAAAATGAAACTGCACCCCTTCGTGTTCTGCGGCCACAATTTCAACTTCGTTGGCAGGCATTTCTTTGCGGGTTCGACGGTAGACAATGGACACTTCTTCCGCACCCAAACGCACCAGTGTGCGGACACAGTCGACAGCGGTGTTACCGCCGCCGATTACGACACACTTGCGGCCGATCGTGAAAGGATAAACTTCCCGGTCGGTTTGCTGATTAACGGCAAATTTAGTGAGAAAATCAATACCGGTGTAGCAGCCCTTTAGATTTTCCCCTTCGATTTTTAAGTTGTAATCATTCCAGGCACCAACTCCCAGAAATACTGCCCCGTAACCCTCTGCAGCCAGCGTTTTCATATCAAAATCTTTTCCGAACCTGATGTTGGTATGGTATTCAATCCCAAGGTTTACGATACCGTCGACTTCCCACTGGAGGACTTCCTTTGGTAATCGGTACTCCGGAATCCCATAACGAACCATACCACCGAGCTTTGGCATCATTTCGAATATGGTGACCTGATGGCCCAAACGTCGCAGAAAAAAAGCACAGGTCAAACCGGCCGGCCCCCCGCCAACCACCGCTACTTTTTTCCCGGTATCAGGAGCACAGGTAATTGACATATGTTTGCCGGATTTCATCTCGTAATCGGCGGCGAATCGTTTTAGCTGATTGATTGACACGGGTTCATCTTCGATACCCCGGCGACAATATTCTTCACAGGGATGGGGACACACCCGACCGCAGGTCAGCAGCAGCGGATTTCGCTTTCGCATGGTACTCATGGCACCGATATAATCTCCGGATCTGATTTGGGATATGTACATCGGAATATCGATTTCAGCCGGGCAGGTTTGTTGACAGGGGGCCAGAGCGTCGTCTTCCACATTAAAGTGCAGCAGCCTTTGGGACATGGTCCTGACGGTCAAGATATTTTTCGGACATGCCTTTTCACAGGCGCCACAGCCCACACATTTGCTTTCATCCACAACCGGGTATCCATCGGGTCCCATATGGATAGCATCAAAAATACATGATTTGATGCAGTCACCCAGACCCAGGCACCCGATGCTGCACACGCGTTTACCGCCGAATATGTTTGCCAGCGCACTGCAGCTTTGTACCCCCAAATAATCGTATTGATCTTCAGCCCGGTAGCCGCCCTGGCAAGAATTTAAAGACTTCAGGGGTTCCGCACTGCCGGGATCCATCCCCATCACGGCCGCGACATTGCTGGCTGATTCCGGTCCGCCGACCATACATACGCTGGGCGCTGCTCTTCCATCCACAACCGCCACCGCTGCTGCGGCACAACCGGCAAAGCCGCATCCGCCGCAATTAGCACCGGCCATAAAACCCTCGACCTCGGCGATACGGGGATCTTCCCAAACATAAAAAACTTTGGATGCGATACTCAAAGCAGAAGCGCATGCGCCGCCTAAACCGAGCATTAACAGAAAAGCTTCAATCACAATTGCCTCCTAAACCGTTATTATATGTCATACCGATCAGTTCATATTGTGTGCAGTCCATATTGAAGATAGCTTCTAGATTACCAATCGGGAGATTTTACGAAACGAGCAGGTTAGCACAATAGCGGAGAAAATAGAAGGGCTAAAAGAAAAAATTTGTATCTATCCGTTTGTCGTGAAAAAAACACCCCGACCCCTCATATAGATACAGGTTTAATTCGGGCCGCATACCCCGGATCGCAGCCTAAAATTTTATTACACCATTCCTTTGAAGGCAAAAAATGTCAATGAGAGTATCCCGGCAGTCACCAGAGCAATCGACGTATCCTGGAGTGGTTTTGGCACACGAGCCAGAAGGATGCGCTCCCGCACCCCTGCAAACAGGATCAGCGCCAAACCGAAACCGACGGCATAGGCGAAAGAGGCCACCAGCGCCTGCATGAAATTATAGTCTTCATTTACGTTGATAAGACATACGCCCATAACCGCACAGTTGGTGGTAATCAGGGGCAGAAAAATACCCAATCCGGCGTATAACGCGGGTATGCTCTTTTTTAAGAACATCTCAACAAATTGTACCAGGGAGGCAATAACAAGAATAAAGGCCACCGTTCTAAGATATACCAGATCCCAGCGTGTCAAAATAAACGTATTGACAATCCAGGTAATAATCCCGGCCAAAACCAGCACAAAAACAACCGCCATGGCCATACCCACGGCGGTCTCCATTTTTTTGGAGGTCCCCAGAAAAGGGCAATTTCCCAGATACTGGGCCAGCAGGATGTTGTTTATCAAGATACAGCTTATGGCAAGGACAATGAAGTCACCCATCAGTGGTCTCCTATTTTTTCCCGGCAAGGTTCATCAGGCAGAGCATCAACCCCAGACTTACAAAGGCACCGGGGGCTTCAACCATAAATTTAAAAGGTTCAAAGGGCGGTCCAAAGACCGTAATTGCCTCCTTGTATATTGTCAGATCTCCGGTTCCCAACAACTCCCGGACAGTTCCCAAAGCCGCCAGGGATAGCGTGAATCCGATTCCAATGCCGAGGCCGTCAAACAGGGAGGCGATCACGCCTTTTTTGTAAGCAAAGGCCTCGGAACGACCCAAAACAATGCAATTGACGACGATGAGGGGTATAAAGATTCCCAATTCCAGAAATAGCGGGTAGGCATAAGCCTGCATCAACAATTCGACAACGGTGACAAAGCTGGCAATAACCACGATAAAACAGGCGATTCTCACCTTGGGGGGTATTACTTTCCTGAAAAACGAAACCAGGACATTGGAGCAGACCAATACAAAAGTCGTGGCCACGCCCATGCCCCAGCCATTATAAAGTGTTTTGGTAACTGCCAGCACCGGGCAGAGCCCCAATACCAATCGGAATGGGGGAATCTCGTCCCAAAGCCCTTTGACGAATTCCTGCGTGATCGTTTTTGCCATTGAATGATACTCCCTACTATTTAAATTCCTTTATCTTGTCATCGAGTTGGGGCTTTAGTTCGTTGTAAATCTTTACGGCCTCATTTGTAGCACTGCAAACCGCACGGGAGGTAATCGTTGCACCGCTAATGGCACTGATCAGCCCGCCGTCACTGGTGACATTCACCGGTTTGTCCAGCGCAAGCCCCTTGAACTGAGCCGCAAAGCTGGGATCATCTTTGGCCTTGGCCCCCATGCCCGGCGTTTCTGCATGGGTCGTAACCCCGACACCCATGAGTGTATTCTCCTTCAGGTTGAGTCCGACCATCAAACCCACATCACCGC
>CAMYNZ010000102.1 GCA_947259865.1 uncultured Desulfobacterales bacterium
GCTAATTCCTCCTTTTTTCTCCGCTGTAATCCAGTTAAATTCTTCTTATCCGATGGAGTTAATAGCAACCTCCGTGCCAAATGTATTACATCAACTCTACTTATAAGACAACGATATTATAGTGTATAATTTATCGAGTAAAATCTTGCGCTGCTGAAACGTTAATGTTATGTTAACAATTGTTAACTTAACAGGTTTACACAAGCATAGCGGGACACAAAAAATGGATATATCCAGATATTGGAAAACGATTGTCGACACCCTCCAGGACGGTCTCATGGTCATAGATCCGCAAGGAACAATATTGGCCGTGAACCCGGCTGCTGAGAGATTAACAGGTTATGAGGCCGCTGAGTAGGTCGGCAAGTCATGCCGCATTTTAGATTGCACGGGATGCGATATCATCGCAAAAGGAGCTGCCGAAAAATGGTGCGGATTATATGCCAGGGGCGATGTCAGAGCCAAAAACTGTTTTATCATCAATAAAGACCATCGCACCATCAACGTAGTTAAAAATGCCTCGGTGCTGCGAGATGACAAAGGCCAAATCATTGGGGCGGTTGAAACGCTTAAGGATCTATCGGATCTGGTGCGGCAGCAGGAAGAAATATTGTCATTGCGCAAGACCCTGAATCTGGAGGACGGCTATCACGGCATGCTTGGAAGTTCCCCGGTTATGATTCGATTGTTCGAATTGATTGATAATGTTGCCCTGACAGAGTCACCGGTAATGATTCACGGAGAAAGCGGATCCGGCAAGGAGCTGGTGGCTCGCGCCATCCATGCCGTCAGCAGTCGCAGGGACAAACCTTTTATTAAAGTTAATTGCGCCGCTCTGAATGAAAACCTGCTCGAAAGCGAACTTTTCGGTCACACCCGGGGAGCGTATACCGGTGCGGAGCGCACCCGTATCGGCCGTTTTGAAGCCGCCCACGAGGGGACCATTTTTATGGACGAGGTCGGTGACATCCCGATGGCGACCCAGGTTAAACTCCTGCGGGTCCTGGAAGAAAAAGAAATCGAAAGAGTCGGCGACCACATGCCGATCGCTGTGGATGTGCGCATCTTATCGGCCACCAACAAAGATCTTGAACGATTAATTGCCGAAAGACTTTTCCGTGAAGATTTATTCTTTCGTATAAATGTGTTCCCCCTCAAAATCCCTAACCTGGCGCAACGGCGTGAAGATATACCCCTGCTCGTCAACAATTTCATCGTGCGTAACAAAAGAAAAGGCGAGAAAAAAATTGTGGGGATCACACCGGAGGCAATGGAAAGGCTTCTGATTTACGCCTGGCCCGGAAATGTGAGAGAACTCCGCAATGCGATTGAATATGGATTCGTCCTATGTCCTGCCGGAGACATCGACGTTCAGCATTTACCCCCCCAAATTACCCAGATCAATACTATCTGCGAGCCAGTCTACGATGCCCCGCCCGTTGATCAACTGGAAAGGGAACGCTTGATCCGGATATTACGGCAAACCGGCGGCAACCAGTCGGAGGCCGCCAGACTTCTGGGCGTAAGCCGGGTAACCGTTTGGAAGCGAATAAAAAAATACGCCATTGACCTAAAGAAAGTATAAACAGCCCAAATTACAATCCTGATAAAACTTTCATACCGCTCATATAATTAAAGTGATGCCGGTAAAGGATATTATTTACCTGTAACTAATTGTTAATGGTTGTCTCCTAATAGGGAATTGTGGGGAAAGGAGGAGATTGCTTCCCCTGAATAATATTGACCATGATTTTTTTTCGGCGGGATATTTATTAAGGATCATGTCCGGATTAGATGTGGTTATTTAAAGCAGGATAGACTGTTATCTTCAATCGAGCAAGTATGATCCCAGAGGGTAAAAGGGGTCAAGCCCGCCACAGAGACGGCGGGCTTGGATCCTCTTCTCCAACTAAAGTGGAGATGAACTTTTTTTAAATACTTCAAATTCATCACCCTGACAAAATGAGAGACTATATATGAAATATCGCTGGAAACTGATGATATTGCTGTTGATCATTTCAATAGCGCCGATTATTGGTCTGAGAACTTTTGGTATCCATAAAGTCCATTCAATGGCCGATACGCTCATCACCCAGGTAAAAAAAAATCAGGCTGACGATGCGACAAGCCTGCACGCCCAGTTAATGTTGGAAACCATCCATGACCGCGTAAGGGATATTGAAATTATGTCAGCCGGTTTTCTTATTTTTCTGATGTTGGCCTCGGGGGTTTTGGCATTGCTGTTTTCTCGTACGGTTACCAAACCGCTGGAGGCTCTGGCCCAGGCGGCTCACAAACTCGCCCGCGGTGATTTTCAAACCCGGGTCAATATCGATTCCAAAGATGAATTCGGAGATATGGGCCGCATTTTCAACAGCGTCGGTCCGCGTTTAGAATCACATTACAAGATGCGCCAATCGCTGGATGTCGCCAACGAAATTCAGCAGCATCTTCTGCCTGAATCGCCGCCCAAACTTTCGGGTCTGGATATTGACGGTATAACCCTTTACAGTGATGAGACCGGAGGTGATTATTTTGACTATCTGTGCAAAGAGGAACAGAAACAGGAAAGCCTTTGCGTGGTCGTGGGAGATGTGGCCGACCACGGCATTCCATCCGCACTGTTGATGGCGACTGTCCGCGCATTTCTGAGGATGCGGGCCTCGATGCCGGGAAATCCCGGTGATATTATTTCCGATGTTAACAGGGTTTTTGCCGACGATGTCGAATGGTCCGGTCGATTTATGACCCTTTTTATAGCCCGGATCGATCCCGGTCGGCGCCGGATGGAATGGGTCAATGCCGGGCATGAGCCGGCCATAATTTACGACCCGGCCGGCGACGCTTTCCAGTATCTTAAAGGCAAGGGCATGCCGCTCGGAGTGCACGCAGACGAAACCTATAAAGAATTATCGTCCGAGATCAAACCGGGGCAACTTATTTTTATCGGTACGGACGGCATTCGGGAAACACGAAACCCGAATGATGAAATGTTCGGAAATCAACGCTTGAAACAGATCCTTCGCCGGAATGCAAAAGCGTCTGCTCAAACCGTCAAACGCGCAATTGTGGAGGCCGTTGCCGAATTCCGGGGAAGTCAGGACCAGGAGGATGATCTGACCCTCGTGGTCGTTAAGGTCACCGACGGTTAAACTCAAAGTTGACAGATATTTTCATATTTGCAAATATGCAGACAACTTGGTACCTGGTTTTAATTCTAGCAAAGACCATTAAGCCCATTTGTTACAATGGCAGAATCTTCCCCCCAAAAGCCGGATTGGGTTTCGCGAATGCTGGCGGTCACCATTGAGGGTCCGTTGCCTTTGCTCATATTACTGGCCGCTCTCATCGGGGGTATCGTCGCCCTGGTGATTACTCCCCGTGAGGAGGAACCTCAAATCGTCGTGCCGCTGGCGGATGTACTGGTGTCAGCACCCGGTCTGGATGCCCGGCAGATAGAACGTCAAATTGCCACGCCACTTGAAAAACTCCTCTATCAAATTGATGGCGTCGAATATGTTTACTCGATGTCAAGACCCGACCGCTGTGTCGTAACCGTTCGTTTTTTCGTCGGTGAAGACCGCGTCGCATCGCTGGTCAAAATCTACAACAAATTATACTCGGAAACGGATCGCATAGCGGCTGCCGTCAAAGCCTGGGTGGTCAAACCGCTAGAGATCGATGACGTGCCCATTGTCATTGCCGTTTTGTGGAGTGACAATCCCAAGTTGACCGGTGATCATGAGTTACGCAGACTTGCCGAGGAGATCGAACACGATCTGCAATCCATAACGAACACCAACACGCTCAAGGTCACCGGCGGCCGGCCGAGACAAATTCGGGTAGAGCTGGATCCGGAGGCCCTGGCGGCAAGGCAGACGGCCCCCCTGGACGTGGCCTGGGCCATAGATGTTTCCAACCGTTTGCTGCCGGCCGGTGAAGTCCAGATTCTGGATCGGGAAATCGTCGTTGATGCCGGCAATTTTATTCAAAGTGCACAAGAACTTCGCAAACTGGTGATCAATGTGGTAGACGGCGTACCCGTCTATCTTGATGATGTTGCCACCGTTAGCGATGGTCCGGCCGAACCGACAAACTACACCTGGATCGGATTTGGTCCGGCATCAGATAAATTGCAAAAATATCCCCAGGTCTATCCGGCCGTAGCGATATCCATCGCCAAGAAAAAAGGCGCCAATGCGGTATGGGTAGCCGAAGAAATAGAGGATTATTTCTCAGCGCTCGACCGCGATATCTTCCCGCCTGAGGTCAATTACCGAATCATTCGAAACTATGGCCAGACGGCTGATGATAAAATCAACAACCTTGTCTCCAGTCTTTTAGTGGCTGTCCTTACGGTCGTCATCTTTTTAGGGCTTTTTTTAGGCTGGCGGGCGGCGCTGGTGGTAGGCATCGCGGTTCCGATTTGCTACGGCATCACCCTTCTGCTCGATTTTTTTGCGGGCTACACCATTAACCGGGTTACCCTTTTCGCCCTTATCCTGGCCCTGGGTTTGCTGGTCGATGATCCCATAACCGGTGTCGACAACATTGAGCGATATTTACAAACCGGTCGATACCCGCGGCGGCGCAGCGTTATTCTGGCAATGTCGGAAATTCGAAGTGCTTTGATCATGTCGACCATTGCCATAATCATCGCCTTTGCACCGCTGCGTTTCATCACCGGAATGATGGGTCCCTATATGGCACCGATGGCCTTTAATGTTCCAATAAGTGTAACCATAAGCACGGTGGTCGCCTTTTTGGTGACCCCCTGGCTGGCTTTCAAGTTTCTCAAACCATCCGGCAGCCCATCCGGATACGACGTTACCAATAGCAAATTATACCGCATCTACACCCTGTTACTGGAGCCCTTGATTGCTTCCCATCGGCGGTCCTGGATATTTCTCACAATTATCATGGTGATGTTTTTGTCCGCCGTTCTGTTTCCGGCTTTGCGTCTGGTCCCGCTTAAAATTTTGCCATATGATAACAAAGATGAGTTTCAGGTGGTTGTGGATATGCCCGAAGGCACAACTCTTGAAAGAACCCAGGGAGTGGTGACCGCTTTGAGTGCCTATTTAAAAACAGTGCCGGAGATAAGGGACTACACCGCCTTTGTAGGGGTGCCGTCACCGATGGATTTCAACGGGATGGTTCGACACTATTATTTGCGTCAGGGCGCCCACTATGCCGATATTCGTGTGACACTGGCGCAACGTGAACGAAGATCTCAACAGTCGCATACCATTTTGTTGCGTATCCGTCGGGACCTGGAAGCGATCGCTCAAGACGCAAAGGCCCGTATCAAGCTGGTGGAGGTCCCACCGGGGCCGCCGGTGATTTCGACCATAACAGCAGAACTCTACGGCGAAAAAGCAACGCCATATAACGCTTTGCAGGAAGCGGCCAAACTCCTGGAAAAACGTCTCAAGCAGGAGCCGTTTGTTGTCGATGTCGACACATCCGTCGAAGACGTTCAACAAAAACTCACCTTCGTGCCCGATCGAGAAAAGGCAGCCCTGTCAGGAATCGGAACCGAGGATATTGCTCGAACGGTTCGTCTTGCCAACCAGGGTCTTGTTGCCGGATATATGCAAATTTCCCGAGAAGTCCATCCTTTGCCGGTAGTGCTGCGTCTGCCTTTCAATGTTCGAAGTTCACCCCATGCCCTGGTAACCCTGCGCGTTAAAGGCCGGCCGGGTATAACCAAGGTTCGAGAAAAAACAGGGCTGCGCGATGCACCCCAGCCGATTGTCCCTCTGGCCGAATTGGGCCAACTACGATGGACCCAACAGGACAAAGCCATCTATCACAAAAACCTTAGACCCGTCGCCTATGTGTTTGCAGAAGTTGCCGGACGCACACCTGCCGAGGTGGTGCTCGATGTGAGCAGTGATATGAACAAAGATGCCGCCGACAATCATTCTGTGCCGCTGCAGCGACGCACCTACCTTAATCCAGGCGGCGGTGCGGCCTGGCGTTTGCCTGGTGATATAAAAACAGTCTGGAGTGGTGAGGGGGAGTGGGAGATAACCTTGCGCGTATTTCGCGATCTGGGTATTGCCTTTGGCGTGGCGCTGTTGGGTATCTTTATCGTTTTGCGTATTCAAACCGGCCTGTCCACCATCACGGCCATCATCATGCTGGCCATACCGTTATCCATAATCGGCATTATGCCGGGATTCTGGCTGCTAAATCAGCTTGGGGCTCGCGTGATCAACGGGTTTCCCAACCCGATCCTTTTTACGGCCACGGCCATGATCGGAATGATTGCCCTGGCCGGAATCGTGGTTCGCAACTCGCTTATTTTGGTCGAGTTTATTCATATGGCGCTGGGTGAAGGAAAGGAGTTGCATGCAGCCCTTCTGCAGGCCGGTTCCGTTCGGATGCGACCTATTTTTCTTACCGCAGCCACGACGTTGCTCGGTAATCTGGTGATCACCCTGGATCCGATTTTTAGCGGATTGGCGTGGGCAGTCATTTTTGGTATTGCTGCATCAACGATGTTCACTCTATTTGTAATTCCGGTACTTTACAAACTCGTGTATGAGAACAAACCGGGGCACGGTCTGCCCCCAGAAAGAGATAAAGAAGCGTGAAGGCAATATTTAAGGCATCGGTAGTAATCGTGGCGGTAGTCCTGTTAGGCAGCGTAATGGCTTATTTGGCAGGATTATTTGAGAGCAAAATCCCAATTGAATCCAATGGAGCTGCAGCGCCCGTTGATTCAGACAGGCTGTATATCGTTGAGTCTACAACAGAACCTCTCATCGAACAGGCATCCGGTACCATTCGGGCCAAGGTCGAAACGGTTATCTCGCCCCTGATTAACGCGACAATCTCTTCTATTGCAGTCTGGTCGGGAGACGAAGTGAAGGCAGGGGATGTGTTGGTCAAGCTGGATTCGCGTGAGTTGAGGGCTCGGGTCGATCAGGCCCATCAGGCCGTCATCGCCGCCGAAGCGAGGCTGGCGAAGGCAGAAAAGGATTTTAAACGCGCCCAAGGAATCTATCGGGCGGATAGCGGTGCGATATCCAAAGCTGAACTCGATCGTATACAGACAGTTCAGCGCAGTGCCGGCGCAGAATTTTTACGGTTGAGACGCCAGAAAGATGAGACCATGACAGCGCTCGGTCACGGTACCCTGACGGCACCCATCACCGGTCGAATCGTAAAACGCTATGCGGATCCCGGTGACACCGCCCGACAGGGTGAACCCCTGCTGCGCATGTATGATCCCCAAACGCTTCGCCTGGAGGCCAATGTGAGGGAATCGGTGGCCGCAAAGCTGGTGGAAGGTCAGAGCCTTACAGCGCAGGTTGATGCGGTCAATAAACGATATGCGGCTGCAGTCGATGAGATCGTGCCATCGGCTGATCCCGGCTCCCGCTCTTTTGTTGTCAAAGTTAGCCTAACGGGCGGGGCGGGTCTGTACCCGGGCATGTTTGGCCGACTGATGATACCCATTGGCGAAATTGAAAAGATTTACATACCCAATGAAGCCGTAACAAATGTCGGTCAGCTCAACTTTGTGGTCGTAAAAACGCAGCACGGACCGGGGCGCCGTTATGTGCGTCTGGGCCAACAGGCTGTCGGCAATCGGGTTGAGGTGGCCAGCGGCCTGGCGCCCGGTGAGAAAATACTGGCAGCGCCAAGATAACCATATTCAATACTAGAAGTAGTCTCAAAAAATGCATTTTTGAGATAGCTTCAACTTAAAGCGCAGCTTGCAATTTTGCCGGGTCTGTCTTGTCTTTTTTCAATTCATTTTTTACTGCCAAACCAATATTTTCAATTGTATACGGCTTTTTAATATATTGTCCGGCCCCCAGCTTTTGTGTTTCTTTCACACGATCATTTTCTGCAAAGCCGCTGGCAATGATGGCCTTTTGATGGGGATAGACGTTTAAAACCTTTTTATACGTCTCGTAACCATCCATACCCGGATCCATAATCATGTCCAGCACAAGCAAATCCGGCCTTTTGCTTTTAACATATTCTAGGGCTTCTTCACCACTGGCGGCGGCCTCGACCTGATAATTGAGTTTTTTGAGCATCCGGGAGGCAATCACTCTTTGTTCTTCTACGTCATCTATAACCAGTATAAGCTCGCGGTCACCGGTATAGTTTTCAACCGGCATTTTGGCGTCTTCGTCCAGCACTTTGCGGGTCACCGGGAAATAAAGCTTTATCACGGTTCCCTCACCTTCCTGGCTGTGGACATCGATGTACCCCTTATGATCCTTAACGGCCCCCCAGACTACCGCCAAACCCAGCCCGGTTCCGCTCTTGCCCATCACTTTTTTGGTGTAAAAGGGTTCGAATATGCGTTTGAGATTATCCTGCGAAATACCGACCCCCGTATCCGAAATACTTAAAACGACATAGTCGCCTTCCTCAACTTCATCATAACCCTCAATAGGTTTGTCGATATACAGGTTTTCAGTGGCTATAGCAATTCTTCCGCCGGCAGGTATCGCTTCTGCAGAATTTGATACCAGGTTCATAAGGGTTTTTGAAAGATGAACCGGGGAGCCCAGTATATTTAAGACGCTATTTTCCAGATGATTTTCCACCCGTACTTCGGGGTGATATTTTTTTAATTCCTTGAATTCCTGGCTGTCTAAATAATCGATGATAATTTGATTCAGATTTACAACCTGGGTTGCAGATACACCTCTTCTGGCAAGGGTCAGCAGATCCTGAACAATGACGGCGGCTTTTTCTCCGGACTGTTTAATTGTCAAAATAGACTCTCGCAAAGGATTGTCAGCCTCGATATCCATCAAAAGGAGCTCCGGATAGCTGACAATTCCAGACAATATATTATTCAAATCATGGGCAACACCGCCGGCCAGCGTTCCGATAACCTCCATTTTCTGAGCCTGTAAGAGTCGTATATTAAGTTTTTCCTTTTCCTGTTCGGCTGCTTTGCGCTCGGTAATATCCTGGATGACGCCCAGAACCTTGACCGGACGGCCATTATCACCATGGCGCAACTCCGCCCTTGAGTGTATCCACCGGGGTGATCGGTCGTTTGCACGATAAATTCTGAATTCGGCGTCATACTTTTGATTGGACTTGATCAGCCCCTTTAGGGCATCATCCAGCGTTTGTCTGTCGTCGGGGTGGGTCAATTCCCGCGCCCGATCGCCCGGGATAATGGGTGTCGTTGTGTCTAAACCATAGATCAAAATTGCCTCTTCGGAGCCCCACATGTTGCCGCTTTTTAGGTCCAGCTCCCAATTGCCCACGTGGGCCACAGCCTGAGCCTGAATTAAGCGCTCCTCACTTTGCCGCAGGGCCTCTTCCGATAGTTTACGGTCGGAGACCTCCTGTCGCAACTGTTTATTCAGCAGCCTCAATTCCGTGGTCCGCTCTTCGACACGCAGCTCTAATTGATCATGGGTTTTCTGCAATTCCTCTTTACGGGCCTGGGCCAGTTCAAATAATTCAATATATTTTTTCAGGGTGACATACATGACCGAAGTCGAGAATCCCAAAAACCCATATTCCATAAGGAACTGTATGGTTGGCAGCCCTAAGGTCGCCAGCGCGTCATGAAGGCCCAAAAGGGCCCAGATCAAAAAACCGATCAGAAAAAAATTTGTGCCCCTTTTGTGGCGTTTTTTATACTTCCACCAGAAGGTAAAAACAAAAGTGGCGGCAACAGCTGTATACAATAGATAATATGGCCCGATAGGCCCCAGCTCCGGCTCAATGTAGAAATTGTTCAGCCCGATAAACTCACGGTACACAAAACCGTCACCGACAACCAGATCGGTGGTCCACAGGATAACAAGCAGGATGCTATGAACGATCCCGGCCAGCAGATGATATCTTTTGGAGTCAATCGACAGATAGGAGAAGGTGAAACCGTACACCGAATGCAACAGAAAAATAAACGCGGCATACTGAAAAAGTTCTGAGAGGTGGTTAAGTGCGTTGGCAGGTGTATTAAACTGGATAAAGACTGCCACGGAATATATGACCGTAACGAGCGTGAGAGCCGCTCCCCACCGATTCCAGCGAAATTCGGGGCGTTTCACGGATACCCAGGCTTGAAATATAAAGAAAAAAAAGGCAACCGCTGCAACAGCCAACGTGCCCGCAGATGATGGTTCAATACCGCCGTGTATCATGCAAGGCTCCGATACAGAATGGGTTCACATCTCGGTTTAAAATAGAATGATACCAAAAATATCGGCACATATCAAAAAATTATTAAATTTATCCAAAACGGTATGGGGTGGTGTCTGGCATGCGGTTTAATAGATCAATTAAACCGCCGTACGCATCCCGGCATTAAATCCTCAAGAATAGGCCGAACCGTGTCGATAACAATATATTGACAGAAACGGACAAATTATGTAAAATTTATAGAAAAATCAACGAATTAAGAGGTATTTATTCAGAGGTTCGTCTCGCCAGCGTCAGCCAGAGGCGTATACAGTTCTTTTTTTGGGCTGTGTAAGCCCCCGACAACAGAAAGGAAATCCCATGTCACCATTACGGGATCCACTGCATTGTGAGGTGTTCGGTCATAAATTGGCTTACCATACCGGAGGTTC
>CAMYNZ010000103.1 GCA_947259865.1 uncultured Desulfobacterales bacterium
TGATGAATGAAGAGGCCCTGTAAATATTCCACGGGGGCGGTGCCTCCATTGAGCGAATCGAAGATTACGGTATTGTAAAGATCCCGTCTTACTTGGTTGAGCAATGCGCTTTTTTGGCGCCCCGCACAATCGTATATGATGCCCGCAACCCGAATGACGATTTTGTGGCCGAACCCAATCGAGTAGGTTTTACTACTTTTGGCGGTTGTATTAATATCATTGACCCGGTTACACGACGACTTCGACGGGCAACCAAAAAAGACTGCGGCGATCTGGCTCGGGTATGTGATTATCTAGATGAAATATCCGTTGTGGAAAGAATTGTTACCTCAACGGATGTCCCCGAAGAGGCCCAATCCGTGCATAACCTGGAGGCCCTGTTAAACAATACCGGCAAGCACATTTTTCTCGGTGCCGATTCCCCTAGAGCCTTAAACGTCATGGCCGAACTGGCTGCAACCTGTGTCGGCAGCAAGGAAAATTTTGACAAACGGCCAATATTTTCTGTCCTGGTGTGTCCGACCAGCCCTCTTTGCCTTCAAAACAATACCTGTGCCGTAATCATAGAATCTGCAAAACTGGGTCTGGGAATAACCGTCCTTCCGATGGCGCTTTCCGGGGGAACGTCATCTGCTACGCTAGCCGGCACCCTGGTGACCCATAACGCCGAAGTAATGAGCGGGATTATCTTGGCCCAGCTTACCAGGAAGGGATTGCCGTGCACTTATGGCAGTACCAGCACCATTTTGGATTTAAGATTTGGAACATCCGCTATTGGTTCTCCTGAATATGGTATGATCAATGCATCCATTGCAAAATTGGCCCAATACTACCGCTTGCCGTGCTGGGTTGGCGGCGGTGCTTCCGACAGCAAATTACCGGATGTCCAGTCCGGTTATGAATCCACCTTGAGTGCCGCCCTCAGTGCTTTGGCGGGTGGAAATATCCTGTTCGGTGCCGGGGTGTTGGAACAAGGATTGACCATTGATTATGCCAAGCTAATAATGGACGCCGAAATGATCCGAATGATCCTGATCTCCATTAAAGGGATAACGATTACAGATGAAACCTTATCCATGGATGTTATCCATGAAGTAGGTCCCGGGGGAGCTTACATCACGCATGATCATAGCCTTAAGTCCATGAGAAGTCAGTCACAATCCCATTTGTTTGATCGAAGATCCCGTCCTGACTGGATGGAAATGACCCGGGGAGAAGCCCTGCAAGAAAGGGCCTATGAAATGGCCATAGAAATCCTTCAAACTCATGAAGCCTTCCCCTTGCCCGACGGTGCATCCAAAGCGATGCGAGAAATTGTGAAGGAGTTTGAAAAAGAAATAGAGGTGGGTATAAAAAAATCTCCCCAAACAGCTCTTCATGATTGACATTGAGCTGCAACCGCGTTATCTCCTGCGGGGAAAATCGAAGCTAGGAAATCGGAAAGTGTCTGTTGTGTCGTTATTCGCTTACGATCGCTCTTTTTCCATTGAAGAACGTGCGAAACCGAGCGGCAATATATGAACGGCTTGTAGTTTTCTTGATGAAAATCCTGCTAATTTGACCCGAGCAATCGGAGTTTGCCTGAACCCGACTTGCCGCAGAATTGGAGGTGCAGTCATGAAACGCAGTCTAAAGTCCGGGAAACGACGCAATTCAGGTTTCAGCCTGAATGTGATGACCGACGATGAAGTTCACGAGATTCATCTTGCCACGTTGGAAGTTCTCAAAGATACCGGCGTTTTCGTGGAAAGTGATGAGGCCCTGGCGATATTTGACGGCGGCGGCTGCCGGGTCGACGCCGGAAATAAAATTGTAAGATTTCCGCATTGGGTGGTGGAGGATGCCATCCAATCTGCACCTGCCACGTTTTATGCCTGTGGCCGAAGACCGGAAGATGATGTTGTCCTGGAGGACAACCGGGTCACCTTTACAAACTTCGGCGAAGGGATCATGTTTGTCGATCCTTATTCAGCAGATCACCGGGAAACAACAAAGGCGGATATTGAAAAAGCCGCCCGAGTTATTGATTATCTGGAGCACGTCGAAACCTATGAAAGGGCCATGTGTTCCCATGATAAACCCCCGCAGGTTCAAGCCCTCCACAATGCCGAAGCCTCTCTTACCAACACAACCAAACACCACTGGTTGGGTCCGGTTGACGCATACCAGGCCCAAAAAGTCGTTGAAATGTGCGCAACAATTGCAGGGGGCAAAGATAAACTTCGAGAACGTCCCTTACTGTCGTTTGTAACCTGCCCCATCAGTCCCCTCAAACTGCCCGGCCATCATTGCGACATTATAATGGAAGCGGCTAAAAACGGTCTGGGAGTCAATATCGTAGGAATGGCTCTGGCCGGGGGCTCCGGGCCGGTTCATCTGGCAGGCACACTGGTTATTCAAAATTGTGAAGTCCTTTCCAGTCTGGTTCTAAATCAATTAACCCACAAGGGATCGCAGTTTGTCTATGGTTGTTCCACCTGCCCGATGGATCTGAGAATGGCAACGGCCACAGTGGGGTCTCCCGAAACCGGTATGATCAGTGCAGCCGTGGCACGACTGGCCCGTTACTACAGCCTGCCGTGTTTTGTTGCCGGTGGTTAGGGCGACAGTAAGGTGGTTGATGCTCAGTCGGGTCATGAAAAAACCATCACCGGCATCTTACCCGCGTTGGCAGGGGCCAACGTCATTTACGGTTTGGGAATGCTTGAGATGGGAATCACCTTCGACCTGGCGCAATTGGTTCTGGATAATGAAATTGCCGGTATGATCAAGCATGCCGTCCACGGCATACCGGTGAATGACGAGACCCTGGCTGTGGATGTCATCAAGGCCCTGGGTATCGGCCAGGACTATCTCTCCCATGAAACCACCTTCAATCATATGAAATCCCAATCACAGGCCTATTTAATCGACCGCCGGATGCGGGAGGACTGGGAGGCTGGGGGAAGTAAGGATATGTACCAGCGCGCCCATGAGAAAATGATCGATATTCTGGAGACACATAACCCAGTACAACTGCCGGATGATGTGCTTGGCAAAATTCGATCCATCGTTGAAGCAGCCGAAAAAGAGCTGGGGGTATTCAAATAAACACAAAAAAAGAGGAGGCGTTGAAATGTCAGAATTGTTTGCAAAAATGTCAGAAGCTGTGATTGCAGCCGACACGGAGACCGTTAACAAATTGGTTGAGGAAGCCCTGGGAAATGGCATCGCGGCAAAAAAAGTTCTGGACGACGGCCTTATTCCGGGGATGGATGTCGTGGGACAACGGATGAAAACCGGTGAAATGTTTATTCCCGAAGTCCTACGATCGGCAAAAGTTATGCAGGCAGCCATGGAGCTCCTCAGACCGCATATGTCAGAAAAAGATAGCATGGGCCTGGGAACATTTGTGATTGGCACGGTAGAAGGAGACCTGCATGATATTGGAAAAAATCTGGTATCCATGATGCTTCAAGGCGCCGGGTTTACAGTGGTGGATCTTGGGACAAGTGTCAAACCGCAGGACTTCGTAGATGCCGTCAAGAAGCATAAGGCAGCATTTGTCGGGATGTCAGCTCTGCTGACAACGACCATGCCCAAAATGGATGAGACGGTCAAAGCGCTCAAGGAAGCCGGTATCCGGGATCAGGTCAAAATCATGGCAGGCGGAGCACCCGTAACGGATAAGTTTGTAGAAGAAATCGGGGCCGACGCCTATGGCGCCAACGCGGGTTCAGCGACCGAAAAGGCCAAGGAGTTGTTAAGTTAGCTCCTTTATTGTTGTTTCTTTGCTTTTTCTGGTTAAATATTTTTTTTGGTATCTTTTTCTATCTCCAAATAATTGACTATTTTCGATTGAAGATTGATGATTTAAGGCATGCTTTCGATTGTTCAATCATTTCATCAGAACAGCGCAGCGAAGCGACATCCACAAATCGTCAATTGTCAATCTTCGATCTTCAATCTTTATTTTTTGCTTCCGGAGTAACCGGATGAGATAGAAGGGAGGTGGATCATTGAAACGTAATTTATATGCCGGCAAAAGTTTAAGCGGGGGCCTGGGCCTTAAAATTTTTAGCGATGATGAACTGGACGACATTCATCGGGCCACGCTTGAAGTCCTGGAAAAAACGGGGCTTTTTTTTGACGACGATGAGGCCCTCGAGGTTCTGGACGGCGGTGGTGCCGTGATCGACAAAAAAAACAAAATCGCGAAGTTTCCGCCATATGTGGTTGAAGAAGCCATCCGCTCGGCACCTTCGAAAATATTGCTGGCCGGGCGCAACCCCAAAAACGATTTTGTGATGGAGAGCAACCGGGTCGGTTTTACCAATTTTGGAGAAGGCGTGTTTATCATTGATCCCTATACCGGAGAGTATCGCGAAACCACCAAGGCGGATGTGGCGGCCTCGGCCTTGATTGCCGATTATTTGAGTGAAATAGATGTTTATGAACGTGCTGTGGGCGCAAGCGATGTGCCGATCGCCACCGTACAACTCCACAACGCCGAGGCCTGGCTGCCGAACACCTCCAAACATGGATTTATGGGGCCCGGCAATGGTTACCTGACCAGAAAAATTATTGAAATGGCCGCTGCCATTACCGGGGGCAAAGACAAGCTCATCGAGCGTCCCATCATATCTTTCATCACCTGTCCGGTCAGCCCGTTGCAGCTGGTCAAGGAGGCCTGTGAAATAATTATGGAGACTGCCCGGTCCGGCCTGACGGTCAATGTTTTATCGATGGCCATGGCCGGGGGATCATCGCCGGTGACTCTGGCGGGAACCCTGGTGGATCATAATGCTGAGGTCCTGGGCGGACTGATTCTCAGCCAGCTTACCTGCAAGGGGGCCAAATTCATTTACGGCAGTTCGACCACGGCAATGGATTTGAGATTGGCCTCCGCATCCGTTGGATCTCCGGAGTGTGCCCTGATCAATGCGGCCGTGGCCCAGATGTCGACCTACTATCTCCTTCCGAGTTGGGTTGCCGGTGGCTAGGGTGACAGCAAGATATGTGATGCCCAGTCCGGTCACGAAAAAACCATTACAGGTCTTCTACCGGCGTTGGCAGGGGCCAACCTGATATATGGCCTGGGTATGATCGAAATGGGCATGACGATTGATTTTGGCCAGATGGTCATGGACAATGAATTTGCGCGAATGATCAAGCACATTGTCCAGGGGATCCCCGTAAATGATGAAACCCTGGCGGTGGATGTCATTAAAGAGATCGGTGTCGGCAAAGATTTTTTAAGCCATGAGAGCACATACAACCACATGAGATCTCAATCCCAACCCAAACTGATCGACCGGCGAATTCGAGAAGATTGGGAGGCTTCGGGACGAACCGATATCTATCAGAGAGCCACGGAGGAAGCGCGGCAGATCCTCGAAACCCACAAACCCGATCCTTTGCCCGATGACGTTCTGGCCACCATACGATCGATTATTGAAGAAGCCGAAGCCGAACTCGGTGTTACTAAGGGCAAATAGTTGGATGCATATCGAAAAGGTTAACCAGTCTAGCATTAGATGATCCGGAAGCAGGATATCGACACACTCAAATCGTTCTATGGCCTGATGCAGGAAACCCGCACAGTCCGGGCTGCTATCGTCAACCGTCTACTTTCTTTGCAAGCCTGTGAGCAAAATCAGATCGATGATTTGAAAAATGCCCTGGCATCGTTGAATCATTGCTGCCATGGGGGTTACAGGGCCGATCTATTCCTGGAAGGATCGTCCAGCATCCAAGTGGATCTCTTTTATGAAATCACGGAACTCAAAAAAGATATCTTTTATCTAGAAAGCGGCGAAGAGCCGTTTTTATCCTATCTGGAATCGCTGCACCCGGATTTTTCATCCCATGTGCAAAAGGGCGTGAAACACCTGAAGGGAAAACGGTTCAACTGTTTTATTACGGACCGGGACGGCACCATCAACAACTACTGCGGTCGCTATCGCAGCTCTATCCAGTCGGTTTACAACGCGTTGTTTTTGGCACGTTTTGCCCGAAATACCGCAGCCAACCCCATCATCATCACTTCGGCACCCCTGAAAGATCCCGGTATTGTGGACGTGAGCACTCTTCCCGAGCAGACCGTCATCTATGCCGCCTCAAAGGGGCGCGAATTCATCGACCTGTCCGGTGTTCGGAGAAGTTTTCCCATCGACACGGATAAGCAGCAGATCATCGATCGCCTTAACAGGCGTTTGGCAGCTCTGGTTACAGATGCAGAGTATGAACGGTTTTCCCTGATCGGATCCGGCCTGCAACTGAAGTTCGGACAGACCACCATTGCCAGGCAGGACATCGGCAGATCCATTTCTGATAAAAGATCCCAAAAGTTTTTAGACCTTATTAAACGCATTGTTCAGGAGCTGGACCCGTCGAGTGAAAACTTTAAAATCGAGGACACCGGGCTGGATATCGAGATCATCCTCACGGTTACCGGCGGGGATTCAGAGTTAAAGGATTTTGACAAAAAAGAGGCTGTCAAATTCCTGGATCGGGAACTCGGCCTGAATATGGGAAACGGACCCCACTTGGTTTGCGGCGATACCGCTTCGGACCTACCCATGCTGGAGGCTACCACAGAAAAAAACATTGATACATGGTCGGTTTTTGTAACTACTGACCCGCAACTGGCCGAAGAGGCATTGGCCATTTGTCCCCAGGCCGTAACGGTGCCCGAACCCGACATGCTCATAGCTATTTTAAATCAAATCGCGGACACCGAGGTTTAAAGTACCGGTATTAAAATCTATCGGTTTGTTCAATGCCCTACGGATGAAAATTAGCGTTAGATGCCGGGATTGGGCGAAGCAGGGCCTTTTTAAATTGGCTCAAAATTAAAAATGAATGGTGAAGCCGTGACAACAAAAAAATTTAAAGGCGTAATTCTGGATTTGGACGGTGTGGTAACGGGAACCGCCAGAGTGCACGGCCTGGCCTGGGAAAGCATGTTCAACGACTATTTGAAAGAGAAGGCCGAGCGCGACGGCACGCCATTTGTACCCTTTGACCGGGAGCGGGATTATTTGGAATATGTGGACGGCAAGCCCCGCATGAAAGGGGTGGAGAGTTTTCTGGAGTCCAGGGGAATCCAACTGCCTTTCGGCGATTACGACGATCCGCCGGATACAGAATCCGTTTGCGGGCTGGGCAATCGAAAAAACAAGGACTTCCAGAAGATCCTTCGCAAAGAGGGCCCCGATGTTTTTGAGTCAACCATAGACTTTATTAAAGTATGCAGGCAAAACGGTATAAAAATCGGCGTGGCCTCATCCAGCCGCAACTGTAAACTTATTTTGGAGCTTGGCAATATCGAGAAGTATTTTGAAACCCGGGTATGCGGCATCGTGTCCCGTGAACTGAATCTGAAAGGCAAGCCGGACCCGGACATATTCGTGGTCGCTGCCAAAAATCTGGGGTTGCAACCCCATGAGTGTGTGGTGGTGGAGGATGCCATCTCTGGTGTGCAGGCCGGCAAAAACGGGAATTTCGGGCTGACGCTGGGAATCGCCAGAGAAATCGGCGGCGACACTCTGATTAAAAACGGTGCCGATCTCGTAGTCTCCGATATGAGCGAGATCTCGGTAGAAGAAATCAAGACATGGTTTGATGAAGGCATTACCGCCGACGGTTGGAACCTCACGTACAACCACTTTGATCCGGCCGACGAAAAACTCAGAGAAACCCTTACCGCTATCGGCAACGGCTATTTGGGAAACCGCGGCAATTTTGAAGCAGAGTCCGCGTCCGATATTCACTATCCGGGCACTTACATTGCCGGTGTGTACAACAAGCTGGCTACCCTGGTGGGCGGGAAGCGCATCTACAACAATGATTTCGTCAATTGCCCCAACTGGACACTGGTGGACCTGGCCATTGGGCGGTCCGACTTCGTCAGTCCGTTGAAGATGGAAATTCTCAGCTACAAACACCGGTTAAACATGAAGGAAGGGGTTTTAGAGCGAACCATCGTGGCCAAAGACGCCCGGGGAAGAATCACACGAATCGGCAGCCGCCGCGTCGCCTCCATGCATGATCCCCATCTGTGCGCCCTCCAATTCGATGTGACGCCTCTGAACTACAGCGGCGCTATCCGCATCAGATCGGCCTTGGACGGGAGGATCATCAACGACAACGTGGCCCGCTACCGTCAGTTGAATCAAAAGCACCTGGCCCCGGTATCCCAGGGCAAGACGGGTCGCACCGTCTTTTTACACATGCAAACGAACAGGTCCAAATATCAGATTGTGATGCAGGCCAAAACGGTTGTGTATCACGGGAAAAACCGCATCCGGGCCCCAGGAGAGATGCAACAGAGAAAGGGCTATATCGCCGAAATATTCAGCCTGAATGTGACTGAAAACACTACCTGCCGCATAGAAAAAATGGTCAGTGTTTTTACATCACTGGATAGAGGCGTCAGAGACCCCCGTAAGGCAGGCAGGCAGGCGCTGTCAACGATCAAATCCTTTATGGATGTTTACCGGCCCAATGGGCGCACCTGGGCCAATATCTGGAAAGTTGCGGACATCCGCATCGACGGGGACCGCTTTATGCAGAAGACGGTCAGGCTGCACATCTATCATCTGTTTGTAGCCGCCTCACCCCACAACGTCAGGGTCGACGCCGGAATAACCGCTCGCGGTCTTCACGGGGAGGCGTACAGGGGTCATGTTTTCTGGGATGAACTTTACGTCCTGCCGTTTTACAATTTCCGATTTCCCCAAATCTCCAGGGCCCTGCTGATGTATCGATACCGGCGGCTGGACGGCGCTCGCCGGTACGCCCTGGAAAACGGGTACAGGGGTGCCATGTATCCGTGGCAGACCGCTGACGGCAACGATGAAGAGACTCAGTCGGTTCACTACAACCCTGCCGACGGTTCGTGGGGCCCGGATTTAAGTCGTCGCCAGCGGCATGTCTCCATTGCGGTCTTCTACAATGTCTGGAGTTACGTTGAAGATACGGGAGATAGACAATTTCTTCGTCAATATGGCGCTGAAATGATGCTGGAGATTGCCCGCTTCTGGGCCAGCATCGCCCAATGGGGCGATGGTACAGGCAGGTATTCTATTGCAGGCGTCATGGGGCCGGATGAATTTCATGAAAAACTGCCGGGTTCTGAGGTGCCCGGTGTCAAAGACAATGCCTATACCAATATCATGGTCGTGTGGCTGCTGGAAAAGGCCATGGAGGTCATCGATTCACTTTCGGACGACGCCCTCAAACGGTTGAAGAAAAAAATCGGATTTGAAATCAAGGAGACAGAGAAGTGGCAGGAGATCCGGCAAAAGCTCAATGTAATTATGACCGAAAATGGAATCATCAGCCAGTTTGACGGCTACATGGACTTGCAGGAGCTCAACTGGAACCATTACCGGGAAACGTATGGTAACATCCACCGCATGGATCGCCTTTTAAAAGCCGAGGGCAACTCACCGGATGCCTACAAGGTGGCCAAACAGGCGGATACGCTCATGACCTATTACGTGCTTTCACCGGAAGCCGTGGGCAACATTCTGACGCAGTTGGGTTATCCGGTGGCGGATCCCGTCGATGTGATGAAGAAGAACTATGCCTACTACGAGCAGCGCACCAGCCATGGCTCGACCCTGAGCAAGGTGGTTCACGCCATCATTTCAAGCTATATGGATCTTGAAGAAACGGCCTGGCAATGGTTTGTGGAAGCCATGGAGTCGGATATATACGATACCCAGGGCGGCACCACCCTGGAGGGTATCCACTGCGGCGTCATGGCCGGAACCTTGGACGTGATTACGCGCTACTTTGTCGGAATCGATTTTTCAAATCCGATCCCGCGATTCAGCCCTCACCTGCCCGGACATTGGAAGCGGCTGGTGATGGAAGTGCGCCACAGAAAAGTCCGTTATCACATCGATCTGTCGCAGGACAAGATCAGGCTCACTTTAAAGGGCGCAAACAAAACGCGGCAGTCGGTTAAGGTTAATGGCCGGACCGTCATGCTCTCCGGAGGTAAAACACGCACCATTGACATTCGGAGTTAATTGGGTGATGAACGGACCCGTGCACATTTACCGGTATATTTTCGAAAATTTCCTGACTCCGGAAAAAACCCCGCCCCTTGTGGGGTATGCTCCGGAAACGGCGTTTGTTCTGGCCGTATCGGGTGCGGCTGCTTCCGGCAAAACCATGTTTTGCCGCCAAATGGTCGATTTTCTGTCTGATAGCGAGACCCAGGCCGTTCATGTGCCTTTAGACGGTTATCTTCTGGACCGCAAAATCCGCGATAGGCGAGGCTTGAGTGGCTATGACCCCCGGTCATCCGATATGCCCCAAATGATCGCCCACCTGAAAACCCTGATTCACAAGGGCAAGGCAATAGACCTGCCTGTTTACAACCATCAAACCGGCACCCATGAATCGCCCCGGCGCATCCAACACACCAGGGTGATCCTTTTGGACGGCATCATGTCCATGCATTATGAGATTCGGGAGCGGTTCCCCAATTTAAACATATTTTTTACCAGCGAGGATATCGTTATTCGCGGCCTTCGGCTC